>NZ_JJML01000002.1 GCF_000775285.1 Neosynechococcus sphagnicola sy1
CTTACCCCCCAACTCCATCACCCAACTCCCGAAAACATGCTCTACTTGGGCACGAATTTGAGACTTCTCTCGGTTAGACTCCTGCTGCTGTTCTGTTAGTGGGTGATTGCGATAGCCACGCTCATGAATCTGACTCTCATACGTGAGTAACTCTAAAACCGTCTCAATCACTTCACTGCGGTAGGCACTATCCGCCCAGACCTGATCCCCACTATTATCAAAGTCCAATAGCGAACCCACCATCTTAGAATCATGGACGGCAGCATCGCTGACGGCATAGCGACGAATAAAGCCATGAACTCTATCGATGCTGATGTGGTCTTTATAGCCAAAGTGGCTGCTGCCATTCTTCTTTGTCCAACGTGCTTCAGTGTCTTTTTGCGCCAGTTTATGGGGCTTATCTTGCCATGTAGTAGGAGTCTCACCGCTCTTGATCTGCTTGTTCTCGTCACGACTATTGCGCTGTTTGGGCACGGGAACTAAGGTGGCATCCATGATTTGACCCCCTTCGGCTTGATAACCATGGCTCCTGAGATAGCCATCAAACTGCTCGAACAAGGGTTCGATTAACTGCTGCGATGTCAATTGCTGACGAAATAACCACACGGTTGTGGCATCGGGAACGCGCTCTTCAATCCCTAGATGGAGAAAGCGCATGAACGATAGGCGGTCGTTGATTTGGTACTCTAAGGATTCGTCGCTGATGTTGTACAACTGCTGCAATATCAACATCTTGAACAGCAGCAAGACATCGGTGGGTTTGCGTCCGGCGTTGCTTTTGCGAGGTTTGTCGTGAATTTGCTCCAGGATGGGGCGAAACTCTTGCCAAGGGATAATGCTGTCTAGACGAATCAGGATGTCTTGTTTCTGGGCTAGGATTTCATAACGCTGCTCTAGATCCCAAAGGCTTTGTTGTCCCATAGCTGTGAATGGATGACTAGTCTAATGCTCAATGATCTCATTGTTTCCTTGATGTGAGACAGCTTTGACTGAATTTTTCGAGGTGCCCCTAAGTTCGTCTTGTTTTTTGATAATTCTCTAAAAGCAAAGTAGTAAGATACCAACCAAGCTATAAGTTCAAGCTTTTTGATTCTTTTAAGAGATTTATTGCTAATACGTAGTAAAGGCAAGCCCAGTTTAGAGCATAATTCATTCTTTAGTTTATCCTTGCTAATATCTTCTGGATTAGATAGATGGTGCTTTTCATCTATTTCAACACCAAATTCAACATAATCATCGCTATTGATAACACAGAAATCAATATGAGCCTTGAGTGCATAGGAATATTCTTGTTTGCCAATCCCTGAATTAGAAATATCAAGAATATCTTTTAGACCAACCTTAGGACAAACTCTTGCACCATAGGGGATGACTGCTTTGGTAATTAGTTCATCAGCCAACTTCTCATAACTGTTAACTAGTAATTTTCGTCGTCTATCCATTTGAAAACCTAATTGCTTTGGCTTTGCGGCCTAACGGTGAAGTTGTGCGGCGGCAGATAACCTCGAACGCTCACCGATAACCTCTGTCCCGTCCGCACCAACGCAGTGTTAGGTGTCTTCTTCGCCCAGGAACTCTTTAGTTTGTTTTGGATACTTCCGAACAAGCCACTTAAGAAGCTCAATTTGATCACTTCCTTTAGCTCGTCTAACCTGTGCTAGAAGTTTTAGGTTTGAAGGTCTTTCCAAAGTTAAATTTGAAGCACCTTCATTACACACAGAGCAAATCGCACGGAGATTGGATGGATCGTCAGTCCCTCCTTGGGACTTGTCCACTATATGCCCAATATGCAACCGTGTCTTTCTTGTGAGATCATAGGGATGTGACTCTCCTGCTACAGCACCACACATCTGACACGTAAATCCATTTCTATCGAGAACGTAAGCACGAGTCTCCTTGGAAATTGCTCTTTCAAAAGCGGGGATTGGCTTAGGATCTTCAAGAATGTATTGCCCAGGTCTTAGATCGCCTCTATCGTTATGAGTTTGAATTTGATACCCTTCTTCTGACCGCAGTTCTCTTACTCGCCTTGCCCATTCTGTGATACCTCCAGCCACCTCCCTAAGTTCATCAGAGTCCATGACTCTGCCGATGTTGTTAAGAAAGTGTTCTCTGAGTTTTGCCCTTGCGCCTTTCCTTTCTGGCATAATTCATTCTTTCAACTGGCAATTGCAAATATCTTTTTGGATGTTAAGCAGTTAAAGACTTCTTGTGCGACAGCGTGAGCTACGGGTGGCGGAAAGGCATTCCCCACTTGGCGGTATGCTGGTGTCTTTTTACCAGTGAAATGCCAGTCATCAGGAAAACCTTGAATTTTAGCAACCATTTCTACTGTCAGCTTGGGCATTCCCACAAAATCCTTACCAGGTGGCTCGTTGGCAACTCCCATACCATCCACACCCAAACTTGCCCAAGCTCGCTTAGCACGAGTAGGGCCTAAGTCAGGTCCACCATGCTTCTTAGAACCTCCTACAATCGTAGGGGCAATATCATCAGCTTGCTGTTTCCACTTATCAACGCCTTTCCATCCGCGAGATGCCATTTGTTTGTATAAAAGCTCTCCGACAGTGGGTGGATTTTGGCCGTAAGATTGAGGCCATGAGAAATTGCCTGCTAAATCTTGTCGTATGGCTACTATCACAACACGAGGTCTTAGTTGCGACACACCAAAATCAGAGGCATTCAGCAACCTCCAATCAGCTATATATCCCATCTTTTCGAGCTGTCGCTTTAAGTTGACTCGGTAGTCTTCAAAAACAGCATCCAAAAATCCTCGAACGTTTTCTAGCATGACAGCACGAGGCTTGCATTCATCTACTAACCTCAACGCTTCGGGAAAAAGATCGCGGTCATCTTCTTTGCCTAGTTGCTTGCCTGCTTTTGAAAATGGTGGACAAGGTACGCCACCTGCTAGCAAATCAACACCTGTGAATGATTTGCCTTCAAATTCTCTAAGATCGCCTTCTACAATGTTCCAGTGAGGTCGATTAAGCCTGAGAGTATTACAACAGACACTATCAATCTCAACCAGTGCTTGAGGCTCAAAGCCACTCTGCTCTAGTCCTAAAGCTTGACCACCAGCACCAGCGCAGATTTCTAAGCATGTCACTTGAGCCATTGCAGTTCCCTCGACCATCTCACAGATTGTAGTACAAGCTTACGTGGAAAGGACTTGGACAAAGGGATAGAGAGCTACGGACACCTAACGGTCGTGTTCAGCGGCGGCTAGTAACCCTCGCATCTCACCGATAACCTCTGTTCCGTCCGCTGCAACACGGTTGTTAGACATCGTTTTAGCTGTGCATCATAGCAGGAAAATTGATATTACTTTAGGAAACACTCAAACGTACTTCCTGCTGTACTTGTAGAGGTTGCTGAATCTGAACAAACGCATCATAAATTGCAATTTCTGAGTTGATAGCCTCAAAACTGACAACTAAAGAGTAGGGAACAGTTGCTTCTGGATCATTATTCCACCCTTCATGCCCAACCACCGCGACACAGAAACCCTCACGCAAATCATAAGACTGCACTATTGCCCAGTCTTTCTGCACGGTTCCTGTACTTCTGGAAACCTCTTTCACGATTCCATCAATTCCTTTTGGTTTTCGCTGATCATCACCATTAGGTCTGAATTGTCTCTTACCAAGAGTCCAACGAAATAAACCTTCACCTTCGTCAGCATCTTCTGGGGCTTCATTGTATTCCTGGAGTACCCTGTCTAAAAACTTTTGAGGATCTTCTCCTTTTTTACTGCATGTCCAATCAAGCCATGTTGATAAATATTTTCTCCGATGCCGACGAGTACGGCGAGGTTCAGCGACGTAGGACAGAGTAATTTCAATCAAAATATCAAAGCCTTCACCTTCCCTTAAAAGAACTTCTGGTATTTGGACTTGATAAACTTTGGCTTGCCGAGCGCGGATAATTTCACTACCTTGAGTTTTCAAAGTTATACGATTGAGAGAATTACCCAAGGCTCTATCAAGATCGGGGATTCCATAGCCCATTGTTCTAATTCCTTGATAGAGTTTTACAACTGACTCATTTGTCCAAGTGGGTAGACGTGCTGATTGGACAATGAGCGCACGATATAACAAAGTACTCTCTTGGGGAAATGTCGCTGCTAAAGTGGCTGCAATATGAGTTACTTTTGGGGCAGCAAAGGAAGTGCCAACAGCGTCAGAGCTGACAGCTTTACCCCCATAAAGTGTGGATCGCACTAGCTCAGGACAAACGGACTCTGGTTTGGTGAAACTTGGTGAGGTAGGTGAGTCAATTACATAGTCTCCTCCGTACTCTACTACTTCTGGTTTGATAGTGCTCCAAATTCCTAATCCTGAACAAGAAAATGAAGAAGGAAAGCCTGCTTCTGCTATTGATTTAAGTGGAGGATTCTGATAAGCAATGTGAGCAACCGAACCTACCGTCAATGCTTGAAAACTTTGGGCAGGGTTCGCGACTCGTGCAGAGGGGGCTAATAGATAATTTGGATAGATCCGCCCAGCTTGCATATGTGCGGAAATGGATGGTCGAGTAACAAAGCTTGCATTCGCCTCAATGTTGCCCGCAGCGACAATGAATAAAACATCTTTTTCCCAAGCCAGCTTATCTATTGCGGCTGCCCAAGGAGTCATGGATTGAGTTCGACAAGGAGAGATTCCTGCAACTGAGTGATTAAAAATACGAGTTCTAGTGTGGTGATGGTAAAATCTCACAATTTCTTCCAGCACTTCAGGAGGAAATAGTTTTTTAGGTAGCTGATTGCTACCATCAAGAATCCTAGCGTTTTGAATCCAACATATCGCTTGCTGACGACCTGTTGGAAGAATCCCACGAGGGTAAAGAACAGCACCAGCAACTCTAGTACCATGCCCACCTCCTCGAACATAGTCAGCAGTCATATCAAGTTCTCCGGGCACCCATGATTTGGAATGATGGGAATCGATTGCAGCCCGTAATTTAGGATGAAGTTCCTGAATACCACTATCGATTACGCAAACTTTGGGCGCGTTAGGATCGGGAGGTTCTAGTATAAATAGTTCCCGATCAGATTCAGACCCATTGGGTATCACTGAAGGAAGACTAAATTCATCGGGTTCACTGACATCAAAAATATACGGAAAATTGAGAACAAGATCTTTTAATCCTTTTCCAAGAATCCGAATGCGGCAAGAGAAACTATCTGGCAGCCGTGAAATGCCTATTTCTTCACCAGCTATATTTCTCAGGATTTCGCCATTATACTGGTTGATAAATTTTTGGAGTTGGTTCGTACGTTCTGAATATAAGTCATCCCATTCCTCAGGAGACAAATTGTGCTTGCCTAACCATCTATTTACTCGTTGCTGATATTTTTCGTTACTCTCATTTTCCTTACGTTTAGGGCATCTTGAATATTGCTCTTGTACGTTTATGCAGGCAACACCAATATCTGCAATATACTCCTGTTGCTCCAGAATTCGATCCCATTCAGCTTTAAGGTTGTCAGAAAGAATATACTCTGGGCGTTGAGTTCCTTCTAAGATCTGCCAAATTTCTGGAACTTTACCTCCGCCCCTCTGAGAGTTAATAAATTGCTCAATCTTCTTTCTAAGTTCTGAAAGCTCTGTGTCGGCTGAAGCTCCAATAATATAACCCTGTTCTAAATCTGCAACGACCTCAATTCCAAAACTCTTTAAAGCATCTGCATCAAATAAATCAGGATCTACTTGTAGTATGAAGGATACTGCATCTGGCAATTCAGGTTTGCCCTCTTCCTCACGTCTTTTCTTCTCCTCTTGCCAGTTTATGGCGATAAGATCAATTGAGGATTTCAGCTTGTTACCATGCCCGCCTGCATCTCCCCTATTAGCCAAGGTAGTTGCAGAAACTCTGCCACCACCACCTGGTGGAGCAGAGGCTATCCCTTCTTTGACTAGGCGAAGTGAAATGTGAGGAAATTGTTCCGAGCTATCAGGCATGAGAAGCTAAAACGTCTTGAATTGACTCTTCTAAATGTTCTTGAATAACTAACTCTTCTCGATCTAGGATGGCTCGTTTTGCAGCATCCTGAGAAACCCTGACAACTTGTGCAGCCGAAAAATTCACCATTTTCTGAACAACTAAGTTCCAATCGATTGAACCAACTTCAACAGAGGAGAGTGTTTGTTTAAGAATAGCTTCAATTTCTGATTCTGTTGGTTTTGGTACTTCAATAGCATCATCAAACCTTCGCCAAACAGCTTCATCAAGAAATTTGGTTAAATTAGTTGCTGCCACAAGTAAGCCATTTGAGGCTTCATACTCGTCAAGTAGTTGAAGAAATGTATTGACTACACGCTTAATCTCACCAACCTCTTGGCTATCTTCACGGGATTTGGCTAGTGCGTCACATTCATCAATAAAAAGCAAACAAGGAGATGAAGCAGCAGTTTCAAATACTTCACGTAAGTTAGTAGCAGTTTCTCCTAAGTAGGAGGACACCATTGCATCAAAGCGAACCTTGACTAAAGATAATCCGGTATTCCAAGCAATACGTTCGGCTCCCATAGTTTTGCCGCAACCCGGAGATCCATAAAGTAAGATCTTTTGACGGTATCGCAAACCATGATGAGCAAGCCGATCACGAGCAGCATATTCCCGCTCAACACGACGGAATCGTGTTTCAACAGCATCAGAGAGGATCATATGATGCCGCAAACTATCACGAGGAATAGTAACAATGAACGGATGATTAAACCTGTGCTTACTTGATAAGAGTGTGAGCGGTCTTGCATCAGGTACTTTAGATGCAGTGTCTTCTGAAGTCGTTGCAGGACTGCCTTTATGAGGAACTGTTGATGGATTTTCAGATTTAGTAAGACGGGTGCTTTTTCGGAGAATGCTTTCCAATTGATCAGCAAGGTTGATATGCCCTAACTTGCGTTCTTCTTCTACAACAACGGACAGCATACTCTGTATCGCCTGTGAATCATCACTGGCAACAGCACGAAATAAACGCTTTAGCACCTCTCCCTTCATTCTTTGACCTGTCGCCCACAGCCACTTGTTCTACTCTTACGATACCTAAACCTCCTGAAATCTTATGAAAACTTCACAAAATTAAAATATGCTCTCTAAGGTTTGGGGGTTGGCAACGATGTCTAATGGGGCGCGAGATAAGCGGAACTCCGACTTGAACGATGCGGAAGCATCGGACGACCAAGGAGTGAAGTGCAACGGAATCCGAAGGATTCTGCTTCATCGAGTAGTTGGGCAGATTGCGAGCTGAAGATTGGAGGTATAACAAACTCGATGAAGTCTCGCGCCCCATTGGGCGAGCAGGCGAGCCCCGCGAGCGATCGCCCAACGACTAAGATAAGCGGCAGCAGATGGTCATGGCAACTCCACCTAGATCTTCCAACTGTCCGCTTCATCGACTTGTTCGACTGCAACGCTTACCTATCGGTGTAATAATTGACCAACATATTCTGCTTCGCTAAACGCATCAGCAACCAATCTTTCGAGACATCGTAAAGATGATGCAAATTACTACCATCGTTATACATGATTGATACCATCCTTAAATCTAAATCTAAGTATGAGGACGAGGATGAGTTGAGCTTGAAACTGAATTGAGAGGGGCGATCGCAAATCATACAAACCTTTCTATATGGATAAATCCAACCACAATGTTGAGTCAATAACTGAAACGCTTGCCAATCAGCCAGGCTATGCTCACAACAAAGAACCGAAATGCAAAAATCTAGTAAAGCTCCATGTAACATCCATAGTTCAGGCTTGACACAATTTTTCAGTTTATTACGTTGCGATCGCGGTAAGGGTTTGATCAAAGGGTATAGTAACACTTGGTTTGCGAATTCAATGGGCAGTACCTTAGTGTGCATCACCCACCAAAGTCTTCTGTGCAATTCTTGATAAAGACGGTAGCTAAGTTGGCTGGTAACTTGTTTGAGGAGTGATTGCTTGTAATAATTTTTGATAGCTTTAGTCACGGAGTTACCGAACTGAGATGATGTAACAGTTCCTATTGCTGCACAAGGACTAGCTCGAAATAAGATTTCTGGCGTAGATAAATTTAGGATTGTATAAACAGATTGAACTGCCGTTCTTGCAAGTAAACGGTCAGTAGGTGCTGGGATCAGGGCAATTCTTTGCCATTTCTGCCGATATAACGATATCTGTTCTTCCTGAGTTTCCGTTAACTGATCAATCACCTACTATCTTCCCACGAACAAGCTTGAATACTGCCCTACTGCTAGCCTCACAGTACCTTGATACTGAAGACCAACAGATAAACTTAATGAACCGTCTCAACCAGTAACCTTGCGGTCGAACTAATACTTAGATCCCATTTTGAGATCTAAGTAACCCCATGATTTATGCCCATTATTTGCGGTGCATCTTGATACATCAAGTATTTCAGGGATTTTATCATGCCTCCCCTGAATAGAATATATATGGAAAATTGAAATATAGAAACTCAATAGTTAACCACTGAAATCTTTACTTACAAAGCATTTCGAGAATTATTAGCGGCAATTTTATGAGTATATATCGTCAGAATGCCATCATAACTAACAAAAATGGGGTTTTATTCATCACTCTAGTTCTATGATCCAATTGTGCAACAAGTCGTGCTTCCCGCTCTACCCAAATGCGCTGCTCAACCAGCCAGAAGCTGAATCAGGTTGAGCTGTTGCCTGCGGCGATCCGAGCCATTCCAGAGCTACGCAAAGACCGCTTCGGCATCCTACACTACGCTCCAGCCGGGGAGAGAAGGGGGGTAAGGGTATGGCGAAACCGGGCAAACTACCCGGCTCCAGTGTCAACTCACCCCATTAAGGCCCTTGCTCTGAAAATTGCCACTAAAAAATCACATCGTTCAGGCTTAGTTGATGAGGGGCAGATCTTGCCAGCGGGTAGTGTACTGGGGAGAACGCCGATTTGCCTGCAGCCGCCATGCGGTTTTGAGTCCCACAGCCCCATACTGGAGAGTTCCGGCTCCCATCTGGTTATTAAGGCGGTCAATCACCTGCATTAACTTCTGGTGCCGTTCTCGATCCAGGGAGTCAAAGAGCCCCATCTGTCGCTGATGCTCCGGTACTAAACCCATCATCATAACCCCGGCTTTTTTGTAGCGTTGCCCAGGGCAATACACAACTTCTGCCCCCTGCAAGGCAAAGCCCAGTAGTTCCGGTGTGAGGTTGGTAACTACGGGCAGGGTCAAGGTTGTGGAATTGGAGTAGGGATGCTCCTGAAACAGACTGGTACGAGCAAACACCATCAGGATAGTCGCCGCCTGCTGCTGTCGTCGGAGTTTCTCAGCGGCTTTGGAAGTATAAAGGGCGATCGCTTCTTTAAGTTCAGGCAAAGTCTCAATCGGGCGACCAAACGAACGAGAGACACAGGTTTCCTGTTTGGGCATTGGGCATAAATCTAGTGGCAGACAGGATTCTCCCTGCAACTCTTGAAGCAAACGGATGCCCACAACCCCCATTTTCTGGCGAATCAAAGCTGGGTCGCTATCTCGCAGTTGAAATGCGGTTTCAATGCCCACAGAACGCAGCCATTTGCTATAGCGCCGACCAATGCCCCAAATGTCCTCAACCTCCGTTGCTGCCAGAACCTCATCGGGATCTGAGCAGGAGGAGATATCAAATACGCCATTGGCGGTGGAGGATTTCTTGGCGACTCGATTAGCAATCTTTGCCAGGGACTTGGTACAGCCGATTCCAACGGATACCGGAATTCCAGTCCACTGCAAAATCTTACGTCGGATTTCCTGTCCATAAGCCGTCAGGTCACGGTGCCTAAAAGGTAAGTCCAGAAATGCCTCATCAATGGAGTAAATTTCCATTTCGGGTGCAAACTGTTCCAACAGCATCATTACTCGCTGGGACATATCGCCATAGAGGGCGTAATTGGAAGAAAACACCTGGATCTGATGCTTCTGAATCAAGGGTTGAATCTGAAAGACTGGCACCCCCATCTTGATGCCCAGGGCTTTCGCCTCAGGGGATCTTGCCACCACGCACCCGTCGTTATTCGACAGTACTACCACTGGCTGTCCCCATAGCTTTGGGTTAAACACCCGTTCGCAGGAGACATAGAAATTGTTGCAATCTACCAGAGCAAACATGCAGGGTTAGAGGGGATGGATCACATTGGTTACCACCCCCCAGACCTGGAAGTCCATAGCCTCATCAATTTCCAGATCCGGGTAGTTCTGATTATCCGGGATCAGAAATAGTCTGCCTTTACGTCGTCTGAGTCGTTTGACGGTCAATTCACCATTGACCACCGCAATAATAATCCGCCCCTCCGTTGGCTCTAGGGCGCGGTCTACCACCAGCAGATCGCCAGGATGAATCCCCGCTCCCTTCATGGAATCGCCACTTACCCGCACGAAAAAGGTAGCAGCAGGATGCTTAATCAGATACTGATTTAGATCAAGCCTGCCTTCGATGTAGTCCTCTGCCGGGGAGGGGAAGCCAGCCGTCACCGGAGTCATGTACAGCGGTAAGGCACAGACGGTTGAGCGATCTGGTGAGAAAACCTGCTCAACAATGAGTTTAGAATCCATAGGGGGTAGGGTAAAACCACTCTGGACTTTATCACATCAAATTCAATGGCTATAGCATCTGGCGAACAAAGGCCATTGCGGCGTATTTTTTAGCATCACGGAAAAATCTAGAAATCCGCCCATGATTCATCCTTTTGTAATTACCTGGGTCTGGGGGATCTTCCCCTAGGGCTTGAAGCTGGAGGCCCAACATGATGATGATTCCCAAGATTTTGGATCAACCCAATCAGCTCATCCACCTGCTCAGAGGTTAACTGCTTGGGACTGGTGCGGCTAAAGTAATTCTGCATCAACGTTTTAACCGAATCGGTATCTAGCCCCGTTGCTTCCCGTGCTGCTCGAACCCGATCTCACTTATTTTGACCAGACTCCGGCATCGGTGCTCCATCCGTTAACCAAGCCAGCAGAGACTCTGCCAACGCTTGACCGGGGTTGTGGTGGGTGTTGGTTGATGGGGGTTCAGGTACATGGTGCTTTGGGGTGCAGATGTACCGATTGCTAGTCACCAATCCCCCAGGTGTCAACCTAACTGTTGGGTTGACTGTTTGGCTTGCAGTTACACCAGTAGCTTGCAACGAGAGATTCGAGCCAGCACTTCACCCATAGATTCACGCGCAATTGCAAGATCGTAGTTCGTCTGACCACGAAGCCACCAACCATCGCTAAGTCCAAAGTAGCGACATAACCGGAGGTCAGTATCAGCAGTGATCGCACGCTTGCCAGCGACGATATCGCCTATGCGCTGAGCTGGCACACCGATATCCTTAGCAAGACGATACTTCGTAAGACCGAGTGGCTTCAGAAACTCTTCTTCCAGCATTTCGCCCGGAGAAACAGGGGGAACAGTGCGCATGGTCAACCTCGTTCAATGGTAGTCAACGATCTCCACGTCTTTCGCGCCTTCGGAAGTCCACACAAAGCACACGCGCCATTGATCATTGATGCGGATGCTGTGCTGACCTTTCCTATCACCTTTCAAGGCTTCGAGTCGATTGCCAGGTGGTACGCGTAGATCTTCCAAGACAGACGACCAATTAAGCTGCTCAAGTTTTCGCAGAGCCGGACGCTCGACGTTAACCCAACGACCTACACGCTTGCCAGCGAAGAGGGCCTCGGTGTCCTTGCACTTGAAGCTCTTGATCGCCATGATAATATACTAACGCCTAACGTTAATAACGTTAAATGTGATTATCACCTGACTAGGGTGCGCGTAGGTGCAGGAGGAATGCTGTTGCCTGCGGCGATCCGAGCCATTTCAAAGCTACGCAAAGACCGCTTCGGCATCCTATCAATTCCGCTCCGCTCCATTGATGCGCCTACGCTTGGGGTCTTTGCTCCGCAATGGCTTCCACTACGTTCCAGCCGGGGAGAGTAAGAGAGAGAAGGGGGGTAAGGGTATGGCGAAACCGGGCAAACTACCCGGCTCCGGTGTCAACTCACCCCAACATGATGATTCCCAAGATTTTGGATCAACCCAATCAGCTCATCCACCTGCTCAGAGGTTAACTGCTTGGGACTAGTGCGGCTAAAGTAACTCTGCATCAACGTTTTAACCGAATCGGTATCCAATCCCGTTGCTTCCCGCGCTGCTCGAACCCGATGCTCGAAGAGCGGTCTTTGACCATCGCACTTACTTTGACCAGACTCCGGCATCGGTGCTCCATCCGTTAACCAAACCAGCAGAGACTCTGCCAACGCTTGACCGGGGTTGTGGTGCGTGGTGTTGCTCAACGCAGGGCAGCGAGACTTGTAAATCGTCAAAATATGCTGCATGTGCATTGGATCAACCGCATCTTGAACAATCGGCTATTTCGGCTGATCATGGGGGCAATTATCTAAAAATGTAAAGTTATGCATCCACTTTCAACGTTTCTGTCTGGAACCCTATAGAACTTGGGCTATAGCTCATCATCACAAATCCAGAGACCAGTGCCAGGACGACAATGAGGTGAAGTGCAACGGAATCCGCAAGATTTCCGCTTCATCGAGCAGCTGGGCAGATTGCGAGCTGAGGAATGAACTACCCTGCCGCAAGCGGACGGGGTATCAGATTAAAGCTAGTAAGAGGCTCGATCAAGTCTCGCGCTCTGTTGGGCGAGCATGCGAACCTTGAGAGCGATGTGCAGCAAAAGTGATCACTGGGGATTTCATTCAATCACTGGATCACTGGAGGGCATGGATCGGTGTCTTGGGCAGACCGATCAATCGCTGGGTTGTCCCAATCTCCGGTCTCTTCAGCGACGCGATAGACCGGGATCTCAGCCGGCGCATAGGTGGGGGGCACCAACTGTAAGGAGCGCTGTTGTTGGAGGGGTTGCGCCAGGGATTTTGTCTGGGGAGTGGGGGAGTCGCCCCTGTGTCGCCGTTGGGATGTCTGTTCCTCGGAGGTTTCTGCCGCAACGACTTCATAGAGCCATGCCAGCTTATCGGGGCGACTTCCCTGGCGCAGCACCCGCCCCAAACGTTGGATATACTCACGGGTGGAGCCAGTTCCCGACAGAATAATCGCAATCTGCGCCTCAGGAACGTCTACCCCTTCATTGAGCACATGGGAGGTGACCAGGGTTTTGTAATCTCCCTGGCGAAATCGTTCTAAAATCCGGTGGCGTTCCTTGACGGGGGTTTGATGGGTAATTGCCGGAATCAGAAAATCTTGAGAAATTCGATAGACCGTGGCATTGTCATTGGTGAAAATCAAGATCCGTTCCGGAGCATGTTGAGCCAGCAGGTCAGCCAGAACCCGTAATTTTCCCTCGGTGCCCAAGGCGATCGCCCGGGCATCCCGGTGAGCTAGCATCGCCCGTCGTCCGGCAACAGAACCCGCACTCACCTGTACAAATCGCTGCCACCCCTGAAGGCTCCCCAGGTAAATTTTTTGGGATTGTAAAAAACTCATTCCGCAGCTTCATTAAGGTGGTGTAGCGATCGCGCTCTGAGGTGGAGAGTTGCACCTGAATTTTCACAATTTCATGGGGTGCCAATGCCTTGCCAGAGAGTTCGGCGGCGGTTTTGCGGTAAATCTCTGCTCCCAGGAGAGCGACTAGGTCGGCATGTCTGCCATCAGTTCGTTCCGGCGTGGCCGTTAACCCCAAGCGATAGGGCGCTATGGAAAGCTCGGCAATCCCGCGGTTGAAGTTGCTAGGCAGGTGATGGCACTCATCACAAATTAACAGTCCATAGCGATTTCCCAGGGTCTCCGCATGGATGGCCGCACTGTCATAGGTTGCAATTAAGATCGGGGTGCGATCGCGGGAACCCCCTCCCAGCAGTCCGACGACACTATCGGGGAAGGCCGCGACCAGGTGGGCATACCACTGGTGCATCAAATCGAGGGTGGGCACCACGATCAAGGTGCTGCGAGGGGTTGCCTGCATTGCCAGTTGAGCCAGGTAGGTTTTACCAGCAGCGGTCGGTAGCACAACAACGCCCCGGCACCCTGCCTGTTTCCAGGCTGTCAACGCCTCCTGCTGGTGGGGATAGGGTTGCATTTCTAGGCGGGGAGTTAAGGTCATTTCTTCAAAGGCCGTTGCCTGATCCAGAAACTCCACGCCCGCTGTTTGCAGCGCCGTCATTAGATGGGAATAGTGGCAGGCGGGAATCCGAAACCGCTCCACCCGATCATCCCAGGTGGCGAAGTCAACCCATGCTTTGCCTTTGGGGGGAGGATGGAGAATCAGGGTGCCCCGGTCAAAGGTCAGGGTAGAAATGCGAACCATGGGCTGTCCTGGGATCTGATCAACGATGGGCGCTAGCCTGCGGTGGATTGATCTTACGCGAACCATCCCCTGCATCACCCCCAGTTTGCAACCGATGAAGCGGCGATCGCTACGGGGGTGGCGACCCTAGCCTTTCCCCAGCCTCTATAGCGCTGGTCAGACCACTGAGGATATGGTCAGACTGTCAAATGCCGATTTTGAAAGACTGCCTGATATCCCCCTCGCCCAACGAGATCCTGGAACTCCAGGTAGTCTATAGGTAGACTGGGACGGAGCGACTTTGGGGAACTCTCATGACAGCCGAACGGATTCGACTTCAATCAGCCCGCGATCACAACATTCCCTGGAAAAAGTGGGGCCCCTACCTGAGTGAGCGCCAGTGGGGAACGGTGCGAGAAGACTACAGTGAGAACGGCGATGCCTGGAATTATTTTCCCCATGACCAGTCGCGATCGCGGGCCTATCGTTGGGGCGAAGATGGCTTGGGGGGGCATTTCTGACGACCACCAGGTGCTTTGCTTTGCCTTGGCCCTCTGGAATGGTAAGGACCCGATCCTAAAGGAGCGCATGTTTGGACTCACCAACAACGAGGGCAATCATGGCGAGGACGTGAAGGAGTATTACTTCTACCTCGACAGCACCCCCACCCACTCCTATATGAAATATCTCTACAAGTATCCCCAGGGGGCATTTCCCTATGACGATTTAGTCAAAACCAATGGGCAACGTAGTCGAGAAGAGTTGGAATACGAACTCCTGGATACGGGTATTTTCAACGAAGACCGCTATTTCGATGTCTTTGTTGAATACGCCAAAGGGGATGTAGAGGATATCCTGATTCAAATTAGCATCGCGAACCGTGGCCCTGAAGCAGCTCCCCTGCACCTATTGCCAACGCTGTGGTTCCGTAATACCTGGTCTTGGTCCGATGGCGGTTCTAAGCCGATGCTGCAAAAAGTTGAAAACGCTGAACACACTATTATCCAAGCCCATCACACCGATCCGATGTTTCAGGAGTGGTTGGCGGACTACTATCTCTACTGCGATCGCATCGTTCCCCTGTTATTTACCGAGAACGAAACCAATCACGCCCGTCTCTTTGCCACGGCGAATACCAGCCCCTACGTTAAGGATGGGATTCACAATTACCTGGTGCAGGGGCAACAGGATGCTATCAATCCCCTGCAAATCGGCACGAAGGTGTCCCCCCACTATCAACTGCTGGTGGAGGCTGGAACTACCCAGGTCGTCCGCCTGCGCTTGACCCGCACCGCACCGGATCAGATCAGCCACCCCTTTGCTGAGTTTGATGCCATGGTGCAAACACGTCTGCAAGAAGCCGATGCCTTCTATGACGAAATTACGCCAGAACCCGTCAAAGCCGATGCCGATCGCAACCAGGTGATGCGTCAGGCCCTGGCTGGCATGTTGTGGACGAAGCAGTACTTTTACTACGACGTGGATAAGTGGCTAGAGGAACATCACGTCACCCCGTGGTCGAGCCCGGAGCACCGTAAGGCCATCCGCAACGGGGAATGGTTCCACATGTATAACGACGACATTATCTCCATGCCGGATAAGTGGGAGTATCCCTGGTATGCAGCCTGGGATCTGGCCTTCCATATGCTGCCCCTGTCGATCGTGGACTCGGACTTTGCCAAAGCCCAGTTGGATTTAATGCTGCGGAATGACTATCTGCACCCCAACGGTCAAATCCCTGCCTATGAGTGGAACTTTGGGGATGTCAACCCTCCCGTCCATGCCTACGCCACCATGCAAATCTATTTGATTGACAAGGTACGGAATCATGGCAAGGGGGATCTGGACTTTCTCAAGTATGCCTTTGCCAAGCTGCTGGTGAATTTCACCTGGTGGGTGAATCGCAAGGATCGCACCGGCAGCAACGTTTTTGAGGGCGGATTTTTAGGACTGGATAACATCGGTGTGTTTGACCGCAGTTCTCCCCTGCCCACGGGGGGCTATCTGGAACAGGCCGATGGCACTGCCTGGATGATCGTTTTTTAGCCAGCAGATGCTGCGAATTGCCGTGGAACTGGCGGTTCATGCTCCCATCTACGAGGAATTTGTCTCTAAGTTCTTTGAGCATACGATGTGGATGTCCGCTGCCATGGATCGTCTGGGAGATCACCAGGATGAAATGTGGGATGAAACAGATGGATTCTTCTACGATGTCCTGCGATTACCCAATGGCACGGCGATGCGCTTAAAGGTGCGATCGATGGTGGGACTGCTGCCCCTGGCAGCCGTATCTATTTTTGAAGCCGAGGATCTGGCGAAATTACCAAACTTTAGAAAGCGTGCTGTAGCATTTTGGAACCGTCACCCGGAACTGACGACGAATATGCACCTGCCCAATATACCGAGCGCTTCAGGGCAGTACATGCTGTCGGTGTTCAATGAGCAAAAGTTGCGTCGCGTCCTCGCCCGGATGCTGGATGAAACCGAGTTTCTGAGTCCCTATGGAATTCGATCGCTCTCCCGCTATCACCGAGACCATCCCTTTGTCTTTCACCATGGGGGGCAGGAATTCCGCGTTGACTATCTGCCAGGGGACTCCAACTCAGGGATGTTCGGCGGCAACTCCAATTGGCGTGGCCCTGTCTGGATGCCGGTGAATTTGTTGCTCCTAGCTGCCCTGATTCGGCTGTATGCCTTCTATGGAGACTCGTTTAAGGTGGAATGTCCAACGGGGTCTGGACAATATATGACTCTGTTTGAAGTAGCACAAGACCTGAGAGAGCGGTTAACTTGCATCTTCCTACGGGATGGCAGTGGACGCCGCCCCGTCTATGGCGGTGCAGAGAAGTTCCAAACCGACCCCTACTGGAAGGACTTAGTCCTATTCTACGAATACTTTCACGGGGATAATGGAGCCGGGATTGGAGCCAGCCATCAGACCGGATGGACGGGGTGTGTCGCCCGGATCATGCATGGAATGCCAGATATCACCAAAGAGTTCCTGACGATTTTGAAGCATCCCCCAAGCTGAGCAAGGGGTTAACCTCCATCTTTCTGGGCGATCGCTGGGGATGGGAACCAGTCGATGGGGAAGGAGGTTTCAAGCAGTGAGTGCGAAAGTCCTAAGCAACTTTTAACTGCACCCTAAAACAGGTTTGGTGATTGCTACTTTCAACCTGGATCGACCCGTCCATTTGTTCAACGAGTTTTTTCACCAGTGCCAGTCCCAAGCCGGTACCGCCGTGTTTCCAGGGATCATTGTTGGGAATGCGGTAGAACTTATCAAAGATCCGAGACAGTTCTGCGGGGGCAATTTCCACCCCGGTATTGGTGACCGTCAGGTGTAAAAAATCTGGGCTCTCCGGTGTCGTGATCTCCTGAGCGATATGAGCTGAAATTGAAATGGTTTCCCCTGGGGGGGTATATTTACAGGCGTTACTCAGGAGTTCTGTAATGATGCGATCGATCCCTTGGGGATCAAAGTTCACGGTGGGTAAGTCAGGGTCAAGGATGATCTCCAGGGTTTGCTGTTGATTTTGAGTCCGGGTTTCAAAGGGTTCGATCAGGTGGGGAATAAAATGCTGGAGGTTGATAGCAGTTGGTTGGCTGGCATAGGTTCCGGCTTCAATATATTGCAGACTCAACAGATCTTCTACCAGAGAAAGTTCCCGGTTGCACTCTTCCTCTAACACCCTCAGGTACTGAATAATTTTATTTTTTTGAGCCGCGGAATCTAAGGTTTTTGCCATCCTCTGATCTTCTGGATCAGTCATGATGGTTAATAACCTAATCACCATTTTCATGCTGGCGATGGGAGTTCGCAATTCATGGGAGATGGTGCTGAGAAAATCATCTTTGAGGTGATGCAGCCGTTCCAGCTCTTTTACCTGTGCTTGGGCGGCTGCATACAGTCGCGCTTGCCGCAGGGCGATCGCCCCCTGGTTGGCTACCTGTTGTACCAGATTGACTTCCATGTCACTAAAGCTGGAGGCGGTGTCTTTAAACAGCCACAGATCCCCAATAATCCCCACCTGGGCTACCTGATGATCAAAAATAGGGCAGGCTAAAATTGCCGAGTGATTGCGGATGGGGCTGGGTTGAATCTGGCAAAAGGCAAAGCAAACCCGCTGATGTTGCAATTGCTCATAGATTTCCGGGGCATCTGCCATGTAAAGCAGTTGTCCCTGCGTCCCAGGTTGACCTGAGGCAACATACTGGTAGCGAATCGTTGAGGATTGATGATCCGTGTTGTACAGTACCGCGTCACAGCAGTGAACTTCCAAAGCTGCGGCTAGTTCTTTCACCGCAGCCTCGAGGATGTGATGCTGATCTAAAGAGTCTCGAACTTTGTCAGAGATGCGCTTCAGGGTGGCTTCAAAGTTGAGGGATTGTTGTAGTTCCAGCGTCCGCACTTTCACCCGTCGCTCTAAATCAGCGTTGAGGTGGCGAATTTCAGTCTCTGCCCGGTGGCGCTGGTGAATCTCTTGCTCAAGTTGGTGATTTTGTCGGGTGAGTTGTTGGTGCTGCCGTTGGATGAGCAGCTGATTTCTGACTCTTGCCAGGATTTCAAGTTCTTGAAAGGGTTTGGTGATGTAATCCTGGCCACCACACTCAAAGGCCCGAAGTTTGTCGTTGATCTGATCAAGAGCACTGATAAAAATGATCGGAATCTGGCGGGTAACTGCGGAGGCTTTTAACTGCTCACAGACCTCATAGCCATTCATTTCTGGCATGTTAATGTCTAGCAGAATTAAATCCGGTGGGTCACGGTGAGCCGCTTGGAGTGCCATTCTGCCGTTCAGCGACTTGCGAATGATATAGCCTTTGGACTCCAGGATCTTGGCCAGTAAGCGCAGATTATCTGGGATATCATCTACAACCAGAATGTTAGTTTCAGCGGCAATTTTGAGCCCAGTCACCATCAGCGTTCCTCTTGCCCCTGGGTGAGAGCCGCGATCGCTTCCAGCTGAAAGTGATCCACCAGAAATGTTAATCCGGCAATTAATGGCTGTTCTGACTGGGGAATTTGGGTCATCAATTGCCGGATCTTTTCATCCCTGAGTTCAAGAGCTGCTTCATGCAGTTGCACTATCCATCCCTGCGGCATCCTTTGCAGGTCTGCAAGGGTCAGGGACGGTTGGGGAAAACTTGGTGGCTTTAGTGATGAGTTGTCTCTGTACTGGTAATGAACGCCTAGAAAATCAGCGATGGTCTCAAACAGTAGGGTTTCGGTGAATGGTTTGGAAATATAGTCATCACAGCCTGCTTGTAAACTGGCCGTGCGATCCTGCTCAAATGCGTAGGCGGTGATGGCAATGATTTTGGTCGTGTGTGGAGGCTGATCCGTGAATGCTGCTGATTGTCCCCTGATCGATGCTTCCTGGGCGCGAATTTGCCGGATGGCCTCATACCCATCCATCCCCGGCATCTGAATGTCCATCAAAATCAGATGAGGAGACCAGGTTTGCCAGTGGGCGATCGCCTCAAATCCATTCTCAACCGTATGAACCTCAAACCCAATTGGCTCCAATAAAGTCCTCAACAGTTGTTGATTATGAACCACGTCTTCAACCACCAGAATCCGGTATGACGGCTGCCCTGGCTCCAGACCGATGACAACAGGAGTTGTTTCCGGCTCTAGCAGCAGATCCATGGCTGCTGGCTGGTGCAACATCAGATCACAGGTAAAGGTAGATCCCTGATTGACCGTGCTTTGGACGGTGATGTCCCCCCCCATCAAACGGGCAAACTGTCGGCTAATGGGCAATCCCAACCCGGTTCCCTGGGCATGACGACCTGCCTCGGTTTGCATGAAGGGGGCAAAAATTGATTCCCAGTTGTCTCTTTCAATCCCACACCCTGTATCTTCTACTTCAATGGAGAGGCTGAGGGGCTGACAGGGAGGGGGGGTATTGGGATAACAGGTACAGCCTGTGCTGATGGTCTCGGTGGGGGTTGCGTTCACCCGCACCGTGACGCTGCCCTCGGTCGTGAATTTGATCCCATTACTGATGAGGTTCATCAGAATTTGCCGTAGCTTTGCTTCATCACTGCAAACATAATGAGGAACACGCGGATCGACTTCAAAGCAGAGGGTCAACCCTTTCTCAGAAGCTTTGAGGCCAAATATATTTTGCAGCGATCGCAGCAATTGGAGGAAATCGAAATAGTGTTCTGACTTTACCAGCTGACCGGCCTCGATTCTGGACATGTCTAAGACATCATTGATCAGTGCCAGCAGATGCTCGCCACTTTCGTTGATGATGCCTAAATACTCCTGAAACTCAGTCGGTGTATCGGGACTGTGGTTCATGATCTGGGTAAATCCCAGGATGGCATTCAGGGGGGTTCGCAGTTCATGGCTCATCTTGGCGAGGAACTGGCTTTTGGCTCGGTTGGCAATCTCAGCTTGTTCAGCAGCCTGTTCTAAGGCGGCCTGAGAGAATTGCAATATTGCCTGCATCAAGGTATTTCGCATCATCCCTGCCGCTTCAATTTCTGGCGATTCCCAGGGAAGGGAGGTTTCTGACACGGTTTCTTTCCAGAGTTCAAAGGAGTGGCGCGGGGTGAGATGTTTTTCTCCCTTTGGGTCAATCCTGACCGCCGAACTTGGATCGCCAGCCCAGTTGATCGTTTGGATTTGCTCAGGTCGAAACCAGAGGAGGTGGTAAGACCTTTGGTGTACCACAATGGAAATGGTTAAAATGCCACTTGCTGTCTGCTTAAATGCTTGGGCTGGGGGATAAACACGGGCAAGGCAGTCCGTGACATAGATCTCCTGTTGATCTTGCTGGAGCAGCCAGGTTAAAAGCCCTTGCACAGCTTCCAGGGAGGGAGTTTTCCCAATCAGAGAAAGCTCCTGATCCAGGACGATCGCTACCCCTTCGGCATGAACAAGATCGAGTAATTCTGTGGCATTGCGGGTCAAAACCTGCTGAATAAAATTTGGTTCACTCAGAAATGTCTGTTGCAAGCGATCCTGAATTGCTTTGACTTGAAGTCGATAATGGGTCAATTCTTGTTCTTGCTGCTGTACTAGCTCGATCGCGGCAAATTTTCCCAGGAATTCGCAGGTTTTGCGGGTTTCGTAATCCACCCATTTCGGACTGTAATGGTGACAGGCTATCAGCCCCCACAGATGCTGATCATTCACCAGTGAAATAGTGAGGGAACCCGCAACCCCCATATTCTGTAGGTAGTCAATGTGGTAGGGAGAAACCCCCCGTAATATACAATCTCTCAGGTCTAAGGGTGGATCGATGGGGACATTGTGGGGGGCAATCAGAGGGGCAGGGGTGTAATTGACATCCGGAATTTGGCGCACCCAATTGCGAAGAAACAGTTTGCGGGCAGGCAGAGGAATGTCGATCGCTGGATAATGCAGACCTAAATAGCTTTCCAAATGCCCCTCGTTTTTCCTCCGCAATCACGACACCGTGGGCATCGGCGGCAAAGCGGTAAACCATGACGCGATCGAACCCTGTCATTACCTTGACTTCTCTGGCAATGGTTTGGGCTAAATTAGCAAGACTGGTGGCACTGCGAAGGCTAAGAATGGCTTGCAGGCGACGGTAATACTGGATGGCCTGAGTTTTCTCGGCGGCTAGCTGCGGTTCCAATTCCAGGATCAGTGCTGCCGTTGTTTGGTGCAGGGTACATCTGAAGGTTTGGACTCTTGTCTTCATGCCCCCCAATCCCCCCTTTTTTGGATGCTCCCCAGGGCTATATTCTGAGGGACTTGGGGGGCTAGGAGAGGGGATTTTTACCCGTGTTTTTAACTCAAACGGGTTGCACCAGTCTAAATTATTTTGCAGCAGAGAGCTAACAATGTCGTTGACCTGAGTGTCAGGAAATAATCGCTCTAAGGATTGCCCCAACAACGCTGCTGGGGAGATGTCAAAAGATTGCACTACATTCTCACTCACTTGCAAAATTTTGAAGTCGGGTGCTTCCAGGGTTAGCAGCATTCCATGGGATTGAATATAGCCCGGAGCATATACAGATTCTTCAGTACAATCCTCCAAGTTCGTCAGAGAAGAGGGAGTAAATTTGGGTGGCGTAGAGGAGGGTAAAAGTTGCATATTAAAGGTGGTAAACTTGAGAATTTAACAGGGTATTAATTCAACTGAAGGATTGAGTTTGTAAGATTGCTATAAATATTAGTTTGATATTTTTTTCAGACTAATATTTATCTGTAATTTCTATTAACGTGGTACTGAGATCGGCAGCATAGGTGGGTATTGAAGCGACAGAGCTACTACACCAGAACCAAGGCTGTCTTCCCTGGGAATGCGCCCCAGCACCTAACCCTTATTAGACGCATTTGAAGGGCTGAGGGTTGCCAATCTTCAGCATTGCTCAAGATCAGCAGTTGCTTTAATTCTAACGGGAACCAACAAACCTACCCGTAGGGGAACGCTGTCAATGGTTTCACGGGCTTGCCGCTAAGGACTGTTGAGGCTCGGTTCTTCCAGGGTTTACAAGTTTTCAATGAGATTTAATCAATGAGAGTCTGGGATGATGAAGACAGGCTGGTAGACATGGCGAAGACTAGCATAGAGTTTCCGTCATCCAGCATTGCTGACCCCTGAATGCCATGCCCTCTGATTACCTGGAACGTATCCTCAATGCCCGTGTCTACGATGTGGCCCAGGAGACTCCTCTAGAAGTTGCCCTGCGTCTATCAACGCGGCTGAACAATCGACTGCTGCTGAAGCGGGAAGATATGCAACCTGTATTTTCCTTCAAGTTGCGGGGAGCCTACAACAAAATGGCACAACTGCCCCTGGAACTGTTGGCCCAGGGAGTGATTGCTGCCTCTGCGGGGAATCACGCTCAAGGGGTTGCCCTCAGCGCCCGACAACTGGGGACGCGGGCTATGATCGTCATGCCCGTGACCACCCCCCAGGTCAAGGTAGATGCAGTGAAGGCTCGAGGTGCAGAGGTGGTATTGCAGGGAGATACCTACGATGATGCCTATGCCTACGCCCGTCAACTGGAGGCAGAAAAAGGGTTGACCTTTATTCATCCCTTTGATGATCCGGATGTGATTGCCGGACAGGGGACGATTGGCATGGAAATTCTGCGGCAATATCAAAACCCGATCCATGCAATTTTTGTCGCCATTGGCGGTGGCGGATTGATTGCAGGAATTGCCGCCTATGTGAAACGCTTACGTCCTGAAATCAAAATGATTGGTGTGGAACCTGTGGATGCCGATGCCATGTCTCAATCTCTGAAGGCTGGACAGCGGGTACGCCTCTCGCAAGTGGGCTTATTTGCCGATGGGGTGGCGGTGCGGGAAGTGGGGGTCGAAACCTTCCGTCTGTGCCAGCAATATGTGGATGAGATCATGCTGGTGGATACCGATGCCACCTGTGCGGCGATTAAAGACGTGTTTGAGGATACGCGATCGATTCTAGAACCTGCAGGTGCTCTAGCGATCGCCGCGGCTAAAGCTTACGTCGAGCGGGAGCACATCCAGGGACAAACGCTGGTCGCAGTTGCCTGTGGGGCCAATATGAACTTCGATCGCCTGCGCTTTGTCGCCGAACGGGCTGAGTTTGGGGAACGTCGCGAAGCCATATTTGCGGTCAAAATTCCCGAAGAACCGGGCAGCCTGCGCCAATTTTGTGAATGTATTGGCAAACGTAATCTCACCGAATTTAACTATCGCATTGCCGATGAACACGCCGCCCAGATTTTTGTCGGGATTCAAATTCAAAATCGAGAGGATGCTGCGCAAATTGTCACAACCTTTGAACGCTGTGGGTTCCAAACCCTTGATTTAACCGATGATGAACTGACAAAATTACACCTGCGGCATATGGTCGGGGGGCATTCTGCCTTGGCTGAGAATGAATTACTCTATCGGTTTGAGTTCCCAGAACGTCCGGGGGCGTTGATGAAATTTGTTCAGTGTATGAGTCCCAACTGGAATATTAGCCTCTTCCATTACCGCAACAATGGGGCAGATTATGGACGCATTGCCGTTGGTATGCAGGTGCCGCCCCATGACATGGAGGCATGGCAAGCCTTTCTGGATACCCTGGGCTATCGCTACTGGGATGAGAATCAGAATCCAGCCTACAAGCTGTTTTTAGGTTAGGGAAATGGGACAGTTTAACCCCCAGGGGTGAAGCATTCGATGACTGACAAGGCAGCGGTTTTCCTCCTCCTGCCGGTACATAACCGCAGAGTCGTAACCCTGAGATGCCTCGAGACCCTAGCTCAAAATGGCGACCTTGAGCATTATCAGGTTGTGGTGGTGGATGACGGCTCCAGCGATGGCACCCAAGAGGCTATCCAGGCACACTATCCTGGGGTAACTATTCTCAAGGGCGATGGCAATCTCTGGTGGACGGGAGCGATGAAATGGGGCATGGAATATGCCTATGCACAGGGAGCAGCGTATTTGATTTGGCTCAACGATGACTGTTTACCCGCCCCAGGAGCGATCGCCCATCTGATCTCCTTCTTGCAGACAAACCCTCAGACCCTTGTGGCTCCCACCTGTTACGCCCAACCATCGGGTACGGTGGTGGAGAATGGGTTTCGAGGTCGCCAGCGATTTTATGCCCACCCCCATCAACAGGTCAGGGTCGATGGCATGGCTGGCTATTGTGTCGGTCTACCCAGAAGTGTGATTGAACAAATTGGGTTTCCCGATCCCCAGCGCTTTCCCCACTATGGCGGCGATGATATGTATCTCTTGAAAGCAACCCGTCACGGCTTTCGGGCCTATCTCTTGGGGAATGCGAGGGTCAACTTGGCTGATATGGAGGGACTCATTCATGATTTTTCCAGCTATGTTCACAACCGTATGCGATCGCCGCTCACATTTCAGAAAATTTTTTGCCATAAAAAGTCTCGCTATTACTTACCCAGCCAATTTTTTTACTATCTGGAAAAATATCATGGCCTTCCCGGTGTAGTCGTATTTATCCTTAAACTGCTGTCTTGGTTGGGGCAAACTTGCCGATTGATGTTAAAAAACTCGTCCCTCTTCTCTGGCACGTTAAACAACTATGCGCATCCTACTCGCTCATAATTATCATCAGTTTCGGGGTGGCGATGATGAAGCAACGGAACAGGAGGTGGAATTATTAACCCACTATGGTCATGAGGTGCGGTTATATCACCGCCATAATGATGAAATCAAAACCTACTCACTCCTGCAAAAGGCACTACTGTTTCTAGAACCGACTTGGTCGAGACAGTCCTATCGAGACATCCAAGGGGTGATTCGAGATTTTCGCCCCGAAATTGTGCACTTCCAGGGCATTTTCCCCTTAATTTCACCCGCTGCTTACTATGCCTGTGCTGCCCAACAGATTCCAGTGGTGCAAACCCTCCATGACTATCGCCTCCTCTGTCCGGTGGCGACGTTTTTCCGCCAAGGGCAGGTTTGTGAAGCGTGTCTGAATCACTCTCCTTGGCAGGGGGTGGTTCATGCTTGCTATCGTAATTCCCGGCTGCAAACCGCTGCCTTGGCAACCACCCTCAGCGTGCATCGGGGGCTGAAAACCTGGACTCATCTGGTTGATTTGTTTACCACCCCAACGGAGTTTGCCCGCCAAAAATTTATTGAGGGCGGACTGCCAGCTGAGAAGTTATTTGTACGTCCCTATTTTTTGGCTCAAGATCCAGGGGTGGGGTGGGGCAGCGAAACCACGCGCTGTTTGTGGGGCGGCTGACCCCCGAAAAGGGGTTGATCACCCTGCTGGAAGCATGGCGCAGCCTTCCCCACATTCCCCTGAAAATCGTGGGAGATGGTCCCTTGCGTCCGTGGGTTACAGCCTATATTCAGGAGCATCAGTTGCATCAGGTGGAGTGGGTGGGATTTGTCCCCTTGGCCAAGGTTTTGGAGTACCAACAACAGGCGTTATTTTTGGTCATGCCCTCGCTGTGGTACGAGACCTTTGGACGGGTAATTTTTGAAGCCTATGCAACCGCGACTCCGGTTCTGGCCAGTCAACTCGGTGCCATGACAGAGGTGGTTGAGGCGGGTAAAACTGGGCTTTTGTTTCAGGCGGGCAATGCCGCTGACTTGGCTGCGAAAGCCAACTACGCCTTCACCCACCCTCAGCAGCTCCGTCAGTGGGGGCAGACGGCGCGGGCGCGCTTCGAGGAGCGCTTTCTGGCTGAGATGGTTTATCACAGGCTGATGACCCTCTACCATCGGCTGCTGACTGCCAAAGCTGCCCCAACTCGATAGCAGTCCTCTGTCAAGTTTTATGGGATGCACCAAGAGGGTTAAAGAGGGATGATTTTTTGAGGGTTGAAGACGCTCAAAAAAATCTTGACGGCCCGCTAGCCAGTGAGGGGCGGCAATCTGTTGTGATCTTAAAGACACCCTGTATGGAGCTGCCAGAGATGGGCTAGCTCTCGGGCGGCATACAGCCGTTCCGAGAGCAGACGATACATCCGACGGGGTCTGCCGCGCCGTTCAGCCCGTTCCCAGTAGGATTGGATGAACCCCTCCCCCACCAAAAACTCCAGGGCACTTTGGAGAATCGTGTCCGAGAGGCGATAGCTGGGGAGTTCCTGAGGCAGCAGATCAATCAACCCCCCGGGCGTGGGCATCACTCTTGAGCAACACATACAGGGTGTAACAGACCGCCTGTTCCTTCGTGAGGAACAGCGGGGGGGGTATTGCGAAAAAAGCGATGAATATCCTCAAATTTGATGCTTTCCATGGGAGCAGCCGATAGGTCGAAATTGGAAGGTCCTATTGACCTATCAGCGATTTTTTGAATTCTTACGCAGAAAATCCGAAATTTGTTCAATCCTGATCCGGCGGAGCCGAGGGATCACCCTGGTAAGGGAGTGCGATCTCAGCCCCTGCCTAGGGATATAATCGGGTGTCCTCAGGAGTCGATCTCTATGCTCAATCGCTCGGATTCCTCTCTGCCGCCCCCAGCCATCCAGCAGATTGCCAAGATGTTTCGATTGACTGGCTGGGTTGGTTTTTGGGTGCAGCTGGTTTTAGGGGTGGTCTCGGCTTTAATTTTGCTCTTTGCCGCCATTAGTCGAGAGGATGTGAGTACCCAGGTACGAACCGCCGGCACTGGTTTGGGGATTTTCTTTTCCTCCTGCGGGCTGGTGGTGTTGGCCGTGAGTATTTATTGGGCGTTTCGCTATACCCAAATTGCCAAGCAACTCGCCTCTCCCAGTCGTCCCCGTAAGGAAGAGACCCTCAACTTAGTACAGCTGGGATTACTCGTGAGTCTAGGCGGTATGTTGGTGGCGATTCTGGCCGGATGGGCGATCGCTGGTAGTCTCACCGCTAAATCCTTAGCCCAACCCCAAGGGGCGTTGATAAGCGCCTCTTCCATCCCGCTGATCCGTCCCCTCGATATTTTTGTGGTTCAAGCAAATATCAACACGATCGCAGCCCACTTTGCGGGGGTACTCACCTCTCTGTGGCTGCTGCGATGGCTTACACGTCCCCATCAATCCTAGGGTCAGGTTCGAGGGGGGGGGTATGCCCCCTCGGGGAGGTAGGGCTGATTCAGCCCCTGGAGACAGGCGATCGCAGCGGCGGTCGTGATCTGAGGAAAATCCACATAGAAACGACCAACACTCCAAAAGGGCTGGGGTGTCCATAACGTGATCACCCGATCGACCCATTGTTGCAGTTGGGGCATCAGTACCCGTGGGGCCACGGGGACACACACCCAGATCTCCGCTGGGGATTGGGTTCGCAAGGATTGAATCGCTGCTGCCATGGTCATGCCTGTGGCAATGCCATCATCAATGACTAGGGCGATCGCCCCCGTCGCACTCAGGTGAGGACAGTAGGGAGCAAACCGACTCGCCTGGAGTTGGGCTTTTTCCTGGGCTTGCAGATAGGCCTGGTTCCAGAGGGGTTGCTCCCAGGGATTCTCTGGAGCTTCCTCTGACCACAGAACCGCCCCATCGGCGGTGAGGGCACCCACCGCTAGCTCTGGGTTCTCTGCGAGGCTAATTTTCTTGGCAACCATCACGACCAAGGGGCAGCGGAGTTTTTTGGCAATGGGTTCCGCCACCAAAATTCCACCTCTGGGTAGGGCATAGAGCACAATCGGTCGGGGAGGAAGGAGCCGTTGCGCCAAGGCAGTCCCAATCGCCGTTGCCAATCGTGTCCCTGCGTCTTGACGATTGCGAAACCGCTCAATCGGTAATTGGGGAGATGATGGCATCGCCGTACCTGGAAATTAAGCTGCTCCTATCATGCCTGATCCGCATTCAGTCCAACAGAATGGGGTTCAAGCGAGAGGCGTTAAATGGCTAACACTGGGTAGCTGCCAAAGCTGTCCAACCGTTCGGTGTAGTCAGCGAGTTCCCCAAGGGCGGTTTGCAC
This sequence comes from Neosynechococcus sphagnicola sy1, assembly GCF_000775285.1. Taxonomy (NCBI): domain Bacteria; kingdom Bacillati; phylum Cyanobacteriota; class Cyanophyceae; order Neosynechococcales; family Neosynechococcaceae; genus Neosynechococcus; species Neosynechococcus sphagnicola. The sequence continues at coordinate 28,607 of NZ_JJML01000002.1, forward strand.
GGCGGGGTCGCGGTCGTCTGCTGCCAGATCAATAAAAAACTACATACTCCCCCAGCGATCGCTTGGTGGGGCGCGATTCAATGCGGCTGAGATTGATGCCGAGTTGGGCAAAGATTTGCAGGGCTTTAACGAGGGCACCCGGTTGGTTGGCGGGTAAACTGAAGGCCAATGAGGTATAGCGCTGACCGATCACCGCCTCGGGTTCTAAGGGGGTGGGGTGATTGCCCATCACCCAGAAGCGGGTGCAGTTGTCTGGATTATCGTTAATTGGGCAGGCCAGGATCGGCAAATCATAGAGTTGGGCAGCGCGTTGGGAGGAAATTGCCGCCAGAGTGGCATCTGCTTTTAGCCATTGCAAGGGCTCGGTGGTCGAATTGGTCGGCACCAATTGAGCTGTGGGCAAGTGGGTGTCTAGCCAGCCCTGACATTGGGCTAAGGCTTGGGGATGGGAATAAACAGTTTGGATAGCGGTTAGACGGTCAGCCCCTGAAAGCAAGGCATGGGTAATCGGCAGCACCAAGGCAAACTGAATTTGCAAGGTCTGTAACTGCCAAAGGCTGTCTAGGGTCATGGTGACGCTCCCCTCAAGGGAATTTTCCACCGGCACCACCGCCAGATCGACCTGCTGTTGGGCGACGGCTCGCAGGGTTTGGGCGATGCTGACGTAGGGATGGAGGTTCGATAGCTGATGGGTTTGTTGCTGGAGCCAATGGGCAAAGGCTAAGGCAGCAGCTTCGGCATGGGTGCCTGCGGGACCCAAATGAGCAATGCTGACAGAGCGGTCTTTGACCATCGTGGGGTTCATAGGGGGGATTCCTTAAGGGAGCAGGTCAATTGCACCAGCAATGCAATAATTCTTCTCATTTGTCCCAGCCATTCCAGCCAATAATCTGGGGAAACGAGGTATTTCGCTATAGATTTGCTGCCTTATAACTAGACATGCTGGTGAAGACAGCCGTAGCTAGCCGGTGACGGGATCAACGCTAAGCTTAAAATAAGTTAACAATAGATTTGGACTCAGTCCTGCACTGCTCTTTCCCATCCTCTCATGCACATTCAGTTTGTTGCCTCCCAATCCATTGAAATTGCAGTTCCAGAGGAACCCGTGCCGATTCAGCACTATCTGCGGCAGCCCCAGCGATTGGTACAGGCGCTTGTCGATCCGACACGCCTGGAATCCTTGGGGAGTGACTGCTTCCGGTTAAAGATGCGCCCCCTCAGCTTCTTGATGCTCAGTATCCAGCCAACGGTGGATATGCAGGTCTGGGCAACCTCCGATGGCGTCATTCATCTGCGATCCATTGCCTCTGAAATTCGGGGAGTGGCGTATATTAACCAGCGCTTTGCCTTAAATTTGGTCGGGCAACTGGCCGCAACCCAAGTCCAGGGACAGACCTGTTTGCAGGGTCAGGCTGATCTGACGGTGCATGTAGAACTCCCAACCCCCCTCGATCTGACACCTAAACCGCTGCTGGACGCTACGGGAAACGGGCTGCTCAAAAGTGTGTTGCTGACGATTAAGCAGCGGTTGATGCATCAGTTGCCCCTGGATTATCGCCGCTGGGCAGATAGTCCGACGGAAGTTGCGTTAACAGCTCCCGTTGTGCCGATCATCGGTTAATAGAGGGCATTCTCTTCGACCATCAACCCCCCCCGCTACTGCCTGCCTTGATGACTCAAGTTCAACCCCCTCTGGAATTTATTCCGCCCCGGTTTAACCCAGGGGTGCTGCGTTTGATGCAGTGGCTCTTGCCTGCCTTAATCAGAACCCAGACGGGGATTGAGCAAATTCAAGGCCGTAACGTTGAGCAACTGGTGGATTTATATCAGCAATTTCAAACGGGCAAGGTGCGGTTGATCATGGCCTTTCGCCACCCTAGCACCTACGATCCATTCTGCTTGGCCTACCTATTGGCCCATTTGGTGCCCCAGGGGGCTAGAAAACAGCACGTCCCGCTGCGATCGCCGATTCATGCCCATTTTCTCTACGATCGCGGCATTCCCCTCTGGGCTGGAGAGTGGGCTGGGTGGCTCTACTCCCGCTTAGGTGGGATTTCAATTCAGCGGGGGAAGATAGATCGCCAGGGGTTACGCACTGCTCGGGAGCTGTTTGTTAATGGCACGCTGCCGTTGATTGCCGCCCCAGAAGGAGCCACCAATGGTCATGGCGAGATTATCAGTCCCCTCGAACCAGGCATTGCCCAGTTGGGATTCTGGTGTGTGGAGGATTTGGTCAAGGCCGGACGATCGGAGTCCGTGGTCATTCTCCCGATCGGGATTCAATACCATTACGTGGATGCACCTTGGGAGGCTCTGGATTCGCTATTGCAACAGTTAGAAACCGTTGCCGGAATCAGTTCAGCTTCAGGCTCGGGGTTGCTGGAGGTAAAACTTAATCATCCCGATCCCAGTTGGACTGAACGGGAGGCAGGGCTATATCAACGACTATTGTCCCTGGGGGAACACATTCTCAGCTTGATGGAAGAGTTCTACACCCGGTTTTACCATCAAACGCTGATCCCACCCGTGGCAGCCGAGGCTCCTGTCCTCTCTGGGAATGAGCAATTTGCCCTGCGCCTACAAGTGCTACTGGATGCGGCACTGCGCGTGGCGGAACAGTACTTTGGCTTAATGGCGAAAGGTTCGGTGATCGATCGCTGTCGGCGGTTAGAGCAAGCAGGTTGGGACTGCATCTACCGGGAGGATATCAAGCAGCTAGAGAATCTCTCCCCGTTGGAACGGGGACTGGCCGATGCGATCGCCGCAGAAGCCAGCTTACGGATGTGGCATATGCGTTTGGTGGAGAGCTTTGTCTCGGTGACGGGACGCTATGTACGGGAAAAGCCCACGATCGAGCGCTTTGCTGAAACTACCCTGTTGATGTGGGATCTGGTGACCCGCATTCAGGGTAAAAATCCCTTTGCCCGTCCCAGCCTGGGTAAACAGCAGGTTCAAATTACCATTGGTACCCCAATCTCGGTGAGCGATCGCTGGGATACCTATCAAGCCAATCGTCGCAGCGCGAAACAATCAGTGACCGATCTCACCCAAGATTTACAGACGGCTCTGGAAAGCTTGATCCTCTAGTTAGTGCAGCAGCATGCTAAATTAATTTTTCCAGTTGCCACAGACGTTGCAGGAGTCCCGCGGTGCAGCCGAAGCACAGCAATAACCCAATGGGACTGAACTGAAATGGTGGAACCCCGGCTAAAATCAGAGCCAAGCTACTGCCAGCGGCAATGGTCAGCCAGGTGACCCCCAGCGCAATGGGGCGATCGCACCGTTCTGCGATGAAGGTGACAGGTTTTTTTGAAGGTCTTCACGAGGCTCCAGATCAGGGCGATCGTCAACAAGATCGCGATGGGTAGGAGCAACCAGATAGCAAACTGTAACCAGGCTAGACCTGCACATTGGCGATAGGTCTGGACGGAGCTACAGACAGAACCCTGAGTCACCCAGGTATAAAGTACTGGATAATACACAAGGGTAGCCAATGCCCCTACCCCAGCTGCATTCAGCCAGACTCCAAACAGATACCCAAACACTTTGAACATTACGGGCTGCATCCATAGCAATCCTAAATGATTCGTAACCTAAAATTAGCCTAAAATCCTGACCCAGAAAGAATCAAAATTTACAAGTGACTGAGGACTGCTAGAGTATCTCAGCGGCAACAGAATTGCCAACAGGCGCAATAGTAACTCCTGCGCGATGATCAGCAGTCCAAGCACTAGAAAACCACGGTGGTAGGTCATAATTAACCTACCGCTTTTTGAGTGAAGATGAACGCACCAAAGTGAAAGCTCTGATGGTGGTCGGAACCACATCCCACGCTGGGAAATCGTTGCTCACCGCAGCCCTCTGTCGCATCCTCTGCCGTCGGGGCTGGCGGGTCACCCCCTTTAAAGGGCAAAACATGGCCCTGAATTCCTATGTGACGGCCAGTGGGGGTGAAATTGGCTACGCCCAGGCGGTGCAGGCTTGGGCGGCAGGGGTGGCTCCCCTGGTGGAAATGAACCCGATCTTGCTCAAACCCCAAGGGGATATGACCTCCCAGGTAATCCTCAAAGGCAGAGTCGTAGGCCGTGTTGGAGCAGCTGAGTATTATGAACAATATTTTGATCAGGGCTGGCAGGCGATCACGGAATCGTTGCAACGGCTGGCAGAGGAATTTGATCTGGTGGTCTGTGAGGGGGCAGGCAGTCCGGCGGAGGTAAATCTGAAGCATCGGGATCTGACCAACATGCGGGTGGCCCTGCATCTGCATGCAGCAACTTTACTGGTGGTCGATATCGATCGCGGCGGTGCCTTTGCCCATGTGGTGGGCACCCTGGAGTTGCTGGAACCTGAAGAACGGGCCTTGATTCGCGGGATTGTGATTAATAAATTTCGCGGCCAGCGATCGCTGCTTCAATCTGGCATCGACTGGCTGCAAGAGCGGACGGGGATTCCCGTCTTGGGGGTGATTCCCTGGTTAGATCAGGCGTTTCCCGCAGAAGATTCCCTTGATTTATTCGATCGTCGCCCGTCCAGTCAGCAACGGGATCTGACCATTACGGTGCTGCGGTTACCCCGGATCTCTAATTTCACCGATTTTGATCCCCTGGAGTCTGAATCCTCGGTGACCTTGCGATACATCCACCCCAAGGAGTCATTGGGACACCCAGATGCCTTGATTATTCCGGGTTCTAAGACGACGATCTCGGATCTGCTGGTCTTGCAAAAAAACAGGGATTGCCGAAGAGATTCGCAATTACGTCGCCGCTGGCGGCACTGTGTTAGGCATCTGTGGGGGCTACCAGATGATGGGTAAGCAACTGGCTGATCCCGAAGGAATTGAGGGTCAAGGGGGACGGTATCGGGGGCTGGAACTGCTGCCCATTCGCACCGTGATTACGGGGCCGAAAATTGCTCGCCAGCGCCAGGTGACTTCCAACTTCCCCTTGGAGGGGTTGCCCATTGCCGGCTATGAAATTCATCAAGGACGCACCCACCTGATGGAGCCAGAGCGAGAGGAGATTCACCACCTCTACCGCCCGTTGTTTGATGACACGACCCTGGGGATGGTTGATGCCAATCAATCGGTTTGGGGCACCTATCTCCACGGCATTTTTGACAATGGCCCTTGGCGACGTGCCTGGTTGAATCGCCTGCGTCAGCAGCGAGGTCTTCAGTCCCTTGCCACCGGGATTGCCAATTATCGTGAAGAGCGCGAGGTGATGCTGGACGGCATTGCAGATGAGATCGCAGCGCATCTTGATCTGACTTCACTGTTGTTCTAAGGTGCTGACTGCCATGACGGTTCAGATCCACTTTCTCCCCGATCAGGTAACAATCACCGCCACCCCCGGCGAACCCTTCCTCCAGGTAGCGGCTCGGGCTGGCATTACCATCCCCACGGGTTGCTTAATGGGTTCCTGCCATGCCTGTGAGATCGATATTGAGGGGGGGGTATGCCATCTGTGCCTGTATTACCGCCGTTCCCGGCGATCGCCCCCATTTGACCGTCCATCTCTACAGCGACCCCACCTGGTAACCTGAGACCGGGGAAGCTGCAATCTCAGTGGACTCAGAGGCGGCTATACCAGCGCAGCAACACACTGGCAAGCTTGCGGGGATTGTGACCGACCCGTCCCAGTTTGGCATCTTCCTCCATCACATTGGCGAGGAGTACCTGACAGTTGAGGCGCTTGACAGCGTCCCGATCCAACAGCACGGGCTGGGAATTAATTTGGGCATAGCGTTGCACAACGGAAGCAGAAGGTGGTTTCTTTTGCACCAGCACCGCATCAAAGCAGGGCTGACCGCAGATGTCAAAGATCGCTTGCAGGTGATCAGCAACGGAATACTCCTGGGTTTCCCCCACCTGGGTCATGATATTACAGACATAGATACAGGGTGCCTGGGAGTTGACAATCGCCGCCCGAATTTCTGGCACCAAGAGGTTGGGAATGACGCTGGTATAGAGACTCCCAGGGCCAACGATGATGTAATCAGCCTCTTGAATCGCCTGGAGTGCCTTGGGGAGAGCGGGGGGTTGGGGGCAGGCAGCCAATTTGTTGGATACTGCCCTTGGCCGCCGTAATATTGGACTCTCCTTCAATGTAGCGACCATCGGCCAACGCCGCCCAGAGACGGACATCGCTGAGGGTGGCGGGGAGTACCCGTCCCCGGACAGCTAGAACTGTGGAGCTGGCAGCGATCGCCTGCTCTAGATCTCCGGTAATCTCACTCAAGGCCGTGAGGAAGAGATTACCAAAACTGTGACCCACCAGCCCATCCCCGGCTTCAAACCGATATTGAAACAGTTCCGTAATCAGTTTTTCCTCATCCGCTAGGGCTGCCAGACAGTTGCGAATATCGCCGGGGGGTAAGACGCCAATTTCCCGTCGTAACCGCCCCGATGAGCCGCCATCATCGGCAACGGTGACAATGGCTGTAATATTGGCACTGTATTCCTTCAGGCCCCGCAACAGCGTTGACAGTCCCGTACCGCCGCCAATCGCCACAATTTTCGGCCCGCGATGCAGGCGGCGATGGGTCAACAGCATATCTATCAGTTCCTCATCCCCCTCCGGCATCAACACCTGGGTGATGGAACCCAGGGTGCGAGTCTGTCCCCAGAGAATCAGCAACATCCCCAAGGCGATCACCAGCGGCCCACTGATAAAGCTGGGAATCACTGCGGTGATCGTTTCGAGAATTGCCCCAAACCACTGGGTGAGGTAGAAAATGGGGGTCAGCTTAATCCAGATTGCCAGCCCTAAACTGGTCAGAAACACGCCAGCTAAACTGATCAGCAGCCAGCGTTTGACCAAAATCCCCGGCACCAACCACTTAAAAACCTGCAAATGCTTCCGATCCGACCGTTGGGGAGGCGATCGCTGGGGCCGACGCAAACCCTGACTCGGAGATAACTCTGGTCTAAAAATCCGTAGGAGATGCTTGATAAAAGCAGTGGCCATTGCTCGACGAGGACAGAAATCGGACGGGCTTTACCCAGACCCTCAGGGGTTAAAGCATACAGGCTCAGTATAACGACCAAAAACTCGGCGAGTCATCCGCTACGGTCGCTGGGATGCTAATGTTGTGAATCAATCCTAGGTCTTGCCCGCATCAGTCTTAGTGTCACTTGCCAATGACAGCGCCACTGATTGAATTAAAAGCAGTCTCGAAACGCTTCGGCTCCAGCGTGGTGTTAGATGAGGTGAATCTGACGATCTTCGCCGGTGAGGCTCTGGCAATTATTGGGCCTTCGGGAACCGGTAAATCCACCATTCTCCGCACCATTGCTGGATTATTGGCTCCCGACAGTGGCGAAGTCTATATCAAGGGGCAACTCCGACTAGGGGGCGTGGAGGAGCGAGCTAACCCCATTGGTATTGGGTTGGTTTTCCAGCAGGCGGCGCTGTTTGATTCCTTGACGGTGGATGAGAATGTTGGATTCTCCCTCTACCAGCACTCGAATCTCCCCCGCCACCGGATTCAGGAACTCGTCCGCGAAAAGCTGGAAATGGTGGGACTGGGAGACATTGGCGATCGCTACCCCGCAGAACTGTCAGGCGGGATGCGGAAACGAGTCAGCTTTGCCCGGGCGATTATGGAAGACCCGGATAACGCGGAAGATAACCCAGAAGTGCTGTTGTATGACGAACCGACAGCAGGACTCGATCCCATTGCTTCGACGGTGATGGAAGATCTGATCCGTCACTTGCAACGGGTGGCGGGAGTTTGTAACACCTACGTCGTGGTCACCCACCAAGAGAGTACGATTCGGCGCACCGCCGATCGGGTGGTGCTCCTCTACCAAGGGAAAGTCCAATGGCAAGGTAAGCTGGCGGAAATTGACACCACTGACAACCCAATGGTGCGTCAATTTTTTAGTGGCAATGTCGAAGGCCCAATCCCGGTGATTGGTTAGACCAACTGGCTGGAAAGTTTCCGGTGGGGATTCCCTGAAGGCTCCAGACAGCGCTAGACTGAGGAGCATTGTCTCCGTCTGGGTTGGATAACCAACCATTCTGCTGATGAGGTAACCCATGACAACCAACCGCACCAGACCCTCCCGCATTGTTCGTGAAGGCTCCGTGGGACTACTGGCATTAGTTGCCGTGGTGTTCTTTGGTGTCACCATCCTCTGGTTGCGAGGCTTTACCTTTGGAGACCGCAACTATCGAGTCCTGATTGATTTTCTCAATGTTAGTGGTTTGCAAGTGGGTTCTCCGACACTCTTCCGAGGAGTGACCATCGGGCGCGTCACAGCGGTTCGCCCCGAACCCAATGGGGTGGAGGTCGAGATTACCATCAATTCATCAACACTGGTGATCCCTCGAGATGTGCGGATCGAAGCCAATCAATCGGGGTTGATTAGTGAAACGGTGATTGAGTTCACGCCCCTCAAGCCCCTGCCTGATAGTGAGATCGCCACTGCTAATCCCCTAGCAAAGGATTGTAACCCTGATTTAATTATCTGCAACGGTGCCCAACTCAAGGGGGAAATTGGTGTCAGCTTTGATGAACTCTTGCGCTCATCGATTCGTTTTTCTGAAGCCTTCAGTGACTCGGCCTTCCTGGAAAATCTCAACCAGACCGTGAAAAATACTTCGGATGCTGCCCACGGCATCACCACCCTAACGCGATCGCTCCAGGGACAAATCACCACCCTCTCAGCCTCAGTAAAAGCAGTGGGCAAGGCTGCAAATCAGATCAATTTGACGGCGACTCAAGTGAATAGTTTGGTGGCTGACAACCGTGCAACGTTGGTAAAAACCCTCAACAACCTCAGTGCCACCAGTTCAGAATTGCGCGGAACCGTCGCTCAACTGTCGCCCTTCCTGAATCGGGTCGAAAAAGGTAAACTCCTGGCTAATCTGGAAACCTTTGCCGCGAACGCGGCTCAGATTTCTGTGAGTTTAAAGGAAGTGACCAGTGTCGCATCGAATCCTGGCACCTTAATTGCCCTCTACCAACTCTTAGACTCCGCTCGTGCCACCTTCCAAAACACCCAAAAAATTACGGCGAGTTTAGAGTCGGTCACCAGTGATCCCGCCTTTCGCCAAAACCTCCGCAAGCTGCTCGATAAGTTGAATAAGCTCATGTCGTCCACCGTAGAACTGGAGCGACAAACCCAACTAGCCCAGGTTTTGGCACCCTTAGCCCTACCAGCAACACCGCCCCACCCACCACGACTGCTTTACCAGCCCATTCCCCCACCACGACCGTTGCTGTCCCCCCAGCAACTCCCAGCCCAGGGCCAACGGTAGATTTTGCCTTGACCCAAAATCCAACGCTGCAACTCCTGGGGGCAGTGATCGCCCAACTCACAGAACCCTTGCCGCCCCCAGCGAAAGCGGCGACGAACCCTGCCATCCCCCCATCCGCCCCCCAAAATTAACGTTCACCCCTGCAACTATGGCCGTCAAAAAGCAATTCACCAGTTTTCCAGAAATGCTCACAGGCTCGGATCTACCCTTGTTGGTCGACTTCTATGCCCCTTGGTGTGGGCCATGCCAGATGATGGCTCCGATTCTAGAACAGGTGGGAACCCGGCTTAAAGATCGACTCAGGGTGGTGAAAATCAACACTGAAAACTACCCCCAATTGGCCTCCCAGTATCAGGTGCAAGTATTGCCAACTCTGGTGCTGTTCAAACAGGGGCAACCCGTGGAACGCATTGAAGGCATGATGACAGCAGAACCCTTGATTCAACGTTTACACTCCCTCCTGTGACGGTTTCGTCCCTCATAAAAACTGAAAAACTCTTCTGGTTAAAGTCAGCTGATTTCTGGAGCCAATCTATTTAGTTATTCGCGATCGCGCAGGAGACGCTCTGCTAGGGCAGTTTTGGCCTGTTCCCGGTCATCAAAGTGAATTTTTTCTGTCCCCAGAATTTGATAGTCTTCGTGACCCTTCCCAGCAATCAAGACACTATCTCCGGGTTGGGCATTGCGGATGGCGGTGGCAATGGCTTGGGCGCGATCGCTGAAAACCGTTGGCGTGATGGTGGATGGAATACCCGCGAGAATATCCTCCAAGATCCGCTCTGGAACTTCCGTGCGGGGATTATCGGAGGTGACAATCACCTGATCGGCGAGTTGGGCAGCAATGGCTCCCATTTGGGGTCGTTTCGTGCGATCGCGATCGCCGCCACAACCAAACACACAGATCAACTGCCGCTGAACAAAGGGACGAGCTGCCCGCAGTAAATTTTCTAAACTGTCGGGGGTGTGGGCATAATCTACAATCACACTGATGTCCTGATCAGGATCAATTTGCACACACTCCATGCGACCAGGAACTCCAGGAAATTGAGGCAGCACCCGAACGACAGTGTCTAAATCCAGACCCAGGTGCAACACCGCCCCCACCGCTGCCAGCAGGTTCTCCAGGTTATATTGCCCCACTACGGGGGGCATGAAACGCCGCCTCACCCTGGGGCGTATGCAACACTCCTTCGATGCCAATAGCACTGTAGGTCAATTGATCTGCCCAGAGATCCGCCTCCGGGCTGCGGGTTCTATAGGTCCAGACCTGATCTGGATCTAATTGAGCCATCAGTTGCTGCCCATAGGGATCATCGCCATTGATGACGGCACGCCCCCGTAGATACGGGGGGATGAAACAACGCAGCCTTGGCGGCAAAGTAGTCCTTCATATCGCGATGAAAATCTAAGTGATCCTGGGTTAGGTTGGTGAACACTGCCACCTCAAAGGGACACCCTAAGACCCGGCCCTGGGCCAAGGCATGGGAGCTGACTTCCATGACCCCCCACTGACAACCCGCCGCCCGCGCTGCCGCAAGTTGAGCTTGAAGGTCAACGGCAAACGGTGTGGTGTGTTGCGCGGTCTGTTGAAACCCCGGCCAACGGGTATAGAGGGTTCCCAGCAGAGCAGCGGTCTGGGAGGATTGATTGAGAAAAAACTCAATCAGATGGGTGGTCGTGGTTTTACCATTGGTGCCCGTCACCCCCACCAATTGCAATTGCTGCCCCGGATGGTCATAGAAGCAAACGGCCAGTTGGGCACAGGCTTGAACAATATCTGCTACGGGCAGGACACAGGGCGCAGCAGCCCCTGAGCCAGGGGGATATTTCTCATAGGCAGCCGGAGACACAAGCGCTGCGATCGCCCCCGCGGCGATCGCCCCTGACCAAAAATCCCCCCCATCGACTCGGGTTCCGGGCATCCCAATAAACAGATCCCCTGGTTTACAGGCCAGGGAATTGGTTTTGAGTCCCGTAACCTCCACCTCTAAGGCTGGATGTTCCAGATTGGACAAGCCTTCTGGGAGGACAGACAGTAACGCGCGCAGTTTCATCATCGGAGTTGACCGTCACAGGGGCTGGATTATTCTGCCGACAGGGGAGCCAGATGTTTTTGTAACAGTTTTTCTAGCTGGGAGACACTGGCTCGAGGAGATAGACGGGGGAGGGCGTTCAGGGTTCCGGAATCGTCGAGGTGGCAAAGAACCGGAATCTCATACTGGTAAGCCTGAAACCAATCCTCCCGAGAGGTAATATCCCGAATCTCCAACTGGAAATCCCAGCCCTGAAGCTGCTCTAGCTTCGCTTGCAGCCCCTCACACAGATGACACCCAGGCTTGCTATAAAGAATCAATTGCATGGCTGACCGTTCCTCGTTGCCCCTCTTATGTCATGGGTTCGTAGTATTTATACGGTATAAAGCCTCATTCCTCGGTCGGATTACGGGTCTTTATCCTACAATGATGAATATACGCCTCAACCTGTAGCAACCTTACCGCAAAACCTGCTATGACCTATACTCCCGTAGCTCCGTTTCGTGTCTCTACATTTGATCTGGATCAACTAAACCAACAGTTTGCCGATGCCCTTCCCCAGGAAATTCTGGGGTGGTGTGTACAGCACCTCTCGGCACGGTTGGTGCAAACCAGCGCCTTTAATGTGGATGACATGGTGATTACGGATCTGCTGTATCGGGAATTACGTCCAAGCAAGCCTGTCCCGGTGCTGTTTCTGGATACCCTCCATCACTTTCCCCAAACCCTGGAATTAGTTGCCAAGGCTCAAAAACGCTACGATCTCGATCTCAGGGTTTACCAAGTGCCGGAGGTGACCTCCCGAGCTGCCTTTGCCGCCCGCTATGGGGAAGCACTTTGGGATACGGATATCCAACAATTTCACCACCTGACCAAGGTTGAACCGTTGCAACGGGGCTTGGCAGATCTGGGAGCCGTTGCCTGGATTACGGGACGGCGGCGAGATCAAGCCGTTACCCGTGGGGAGATGCCGATCTTTGAACTGGACACCCACCAACGCTTGAAGGTTAATCCCCTAGCAGCTTGGACACGGAAACAATCCTGGATCTATGTTTTTGAACACAGTGTAATTTACAATCCCCTCCATGACCAAGGCTATGCCAGCATTGGGGATGAACCCATTACCACTGCCGTTGAGGATGGCGAAGATGAGCGGGCGGGGCGCTGGCGGGGCACTGGCAAAACCGAGTGTGGTATTCATCTTTGAGGCTGGATTCTGTTGACTGACACCTTACTTTTACTGCCCTCCTGGCGATCGCTCGGGGGGGCTTTTTTTCAGCTTACTGTCCACAACAGCGATCGATGCCCAGACTCGCTAGCAATAAATCACTGACTGCGTTCGCAACCGCAAATTCGCTATAAAAGCTTTGAGAAAAGTCAAAGGCTTTCATCTCCGTTAAAATTGCCACGAGTAGCGACCCCACATCGTTTTCTCCTTCCATGCGCTGGCGAACAAATACCTGGGCCGCCCGTTGGGCAATTTGCTGATTCACGGGTTCGGGAAGAAATTCTTGATCAAGCCAGGCGAGGAGATGAGTGCGGAGCCACTCTCCTTCCTGCTCAGGGTGCAGGGTCGGGGGCAGAGAAATCGGTGGGATCGGTTCAGTCATAGGGCAGGTGCTCCTGGAACCATCGTCAACACATAGGGGGGCGGGGCAGGGAAACGAAGCAATGACATTAAACTGGAAATCTGCCTTGAAACTCAATAGCAAACCGATTTCATAGGCCTTTCCAATCTCGAAGAAGTAGGTGAAAGGCAATAGCAGAGGGCTGGTGGAGGAGTCTCTGATTCTTCAGACTTCAAAGTTAAAGCCCGTTTCTTTGAGTTGTCGGTATTTAACTTCATCGAACCGATACAAGCGGGCTGCCCGATGCGCCACATCTTGCTGGACTTCATCCAGTTCCACCAGCAGTTGCATATTCAGAATTTTTTTTGCGGAAATTGCGTTTATCTAACCCTTGACCCAGCACCGTCTCATAGAGTTTTTGCAGTTGAGTCAGCGTGAACTTCTTCGGCAATAGTTCAAAGCCGATCGGCTCATAGCGGAGTTTACCCTGTAACCGTCCTAGCGCCACTGCCACAATCTGATCATGGTCGAAGGCTAGGGTTGGCAACTGTGCCACTGAGAACCAGGCAACATCCTGGGCATCCGTTGCCGCCTGAATACGATAGGCATCTAAGTTGACGAGGGCGTAGTAAGTAACGGTGACCACCCGATCGCGAGGGTCGCGATCGACACGACCAAAGGTATAAAGCTGCTCCAGGAACACCTGCTCAATCCCCGTTTCTTCCCGTAATTCCCGCAATGCAGCCTCTTCTAGAGATTCATTCAAGTGGACAAACCCACCAGGAAGTGCCCAATCACCAACAAAGGGGGGGAGTCGGCGCTGGATCAACAGGATCTTTAAGTCAGAGGCATCCAGGCCAAATACCACGCAATCCACTGTGAGGGCGGGTCTGGGGTATTCGTAGGTATGGGACATGGGCAATTTTCCGTCAGAAGCTTGACATAGTGTAAATCAAACACTTATATTAAGTGTACCGATAACACTATAGAGCAATGCAAGGACTGTTTACAGTGGCGGCGGGCTCAATTACGGGCCGAGATCATCAGTGGATCAACAAAAACAACCAGGATGCCTACTATCTTTGGCGTGATTCCCACTCCTTGATTGCAGTGGTCTGCGATGGTTGTGGCAGTCGTCCCCACAGCGAAGTGGGAGCCAAGATCGGGGCTCGTTTGGTGGTGGAAACCATCCGGCGATCGCTGATCGGTGCTGCAATGGATCTCAACACTGCGGGCTTCTGGCAGCAGATCCGCCAGGAGATCTTAGGGCAACTCCAACAGTGGGCGATCGCCCTCGGGGGAGATTTTGTCCAAACGGTGCTGGATTATTTCTTATTCACCCTTGCAGGCACCGTGATCACCCCCACCACTACGTGGATCTTCTCCATTGGCGATGGAGTGATCATCCTCAACAGTCAAATCCAGGAACTGGGTCCCTTCCCGGACAATGCCCCCCCCTATCTGGCCTATGGTTTGCTAGCCTCGGGGGCTGTCAATACTGAGTTTCAGTTGCATTCGCCCTTGCCCACCCCAGAACTCCAGACTCTCCTCATTGGCACCGATGGGGTCAGTGAGTTGATGCAGATTGGTCACCAGTGCTTGCCTGGGAAACAGGAATTCGTGCAGCCGATTGATCAGTTTTGGCAAGAAGACCGTTATTTCAGTAATCCCGATTGCTTGCGCCGCAGATTAACCCTGATTAACCGGGAGGTGGTGCGCCTGAATCCGCGATCGCAGCAGCTGGAAAAACAACCAGGATTGCTGCCAGACGATACCACGTTGATTGTGATCAAACGCTGCCCAAGTTGAGATTTCGGGTTCAGATTTGACTGTTTGGGATAGATACCGAGGCGATCGCCATGGAAGTGTATGTCAACCGCAGGTGCATCAAATTGAAGCCCCAGAAGGCGATCGGCAAGGGGGGAGAAGCCGATGTCTATGACATTGGCGGTGGGAAAGCCCTGAAGGTTTTCAAGTCCCCCAGCCACCCCGACTACCAGGGATCTCCCCTGGAACAACAAGCGGCCTGCGATCGCCTGCGGGAACACCAGCAAAAACTGCGGCAGTTCCCGGCTCAGCTTCCTGATCGGGTGGTACGCCCCGAAGCCTTGGCAACAGATCAACAGGGACAGATTCTGGGGTACACCATGCCCTTTTTGCGAGGAACCGAAGTGCTGCTGAGGTATGGCGATCGCGGCTTTCGTCAAACTGGAATTCCGCAACAAACCGTGGTGCAGATCTTTCAGGATCTGTATCAAACCGTGGCTCAATTGCACCAAGCCCAGGTGGTGATTGGGGATTTTAATGACCTGAATGTGCTGGTCTTAGGCCACCAGGCACACCTGATTGATGCCGACTCCTTCCAATTTGGCAAGTTTCTGGCTCGGGTGTTCACCGCCCGATTTGTTGACCCACTGCTGTGTGATGCCCCCGCCCATCAACTGATCCTGCAGGCACCCCACACCCCGGATTCCGATTGGTATGCCTTCACAGTGATGTTGATGCAGTGTTTGCTGTTTGTCCATCCCTACGGTGGTGTCTATCAGCCCAAAGACCCAGCGCAGCGCCTCCCCCACGATCTCCGTCCGCTGCATCGAATTACCATCTTCCATCCACAGGTGAAGTACCCCAAGCCAGCGCTGCCCTACCATTGTTTACCGGATGGGCTGCTGCACCATTTCCATCAGGTGTTCGAGCACAATCTTCGGGGTCAGTTTCCGCGATCGCTGCTAGACAATCTGCACTGGAACCAATGCCCCACCTGTGGACTGGAATACGCCCGCCCGTGCTGCCCCAACTGTGCCCAGATGGCTCCGGGGACGGTTAAGGAAATGACTCGGGTGCGGGGAACCGTGGTGGCGACCCAGGTCTTTGTCACCCAGGGGGTGATTCTGCAAGCTGCGCTCTCGGGGGAGCAGTTGTGCTGGCTGTTCCATGACCGGGGGGCTTTCCGGCGGGAAACCGACCAAGCAGTGCTGACAGGGGACTTGAATCCCCAGTTACAGTTTTGGCTCCAAGGGGCCAAAACCTGGGTGGGTCAGCAGGGGCAGGTGGTAGCCCTAACCTCCCAAGGGGTGCTGCCTGGGATCACGGTCGAGCGCTGCGGTCTTGCCCATAGCTTAGCCGTTAATCAAGATCACGCTTACTGGATTAACAACGGCCAACTTCTCCGGAATGGGCACCTCGGCCCCCATTACATCGGGGATGTGCTGACGGGACAAACCCGTTTCTGGATGGGATCCCAGTTTGGCTTTGGTTTCTACCAGGCGGCAAACCTGAGGGTTGCCTTTGTGTTTGATCGGCAGCAGCAGGGCTTGAATGACCGGGTACAACTTCCCCGCTGGCAGGGTCAACTGATGGAGGTTACCTGCACCTTCAGCGATCGCTACTGTTGGGTGCTGACGGCGACTCAGGAACAGGGCAAGCAAATTCACCGCTGTACCGTCATTGGTCGCGATGGTGTCCTCCTAGGGGCGATCGCCGCTGAACCCGGCGGTGATCAATCCTGGCTGACCACCCTCCAAGGGAAATGTGCCGTTGATAACTTTCTGCTGGCCGCCACCGACCAGGGAATTGTGCGGGTTGAACTCCACCAGGGCCAACTGACCTGTACCAAGGAGTTTCCTGATACCGAACCCTTTGTGGACAGTAGTTCCCAGCTGTTTGCCACCTCCCAAGGTTTGTATATCGTCAATCGTCGCCAGATCCAGTTCCTGAAGCTGGCAAAGTCTTCCCCTTAATTGAGCCACGGTGAGCGCGTCACCGAGCCAGCCATTGTTTTGATCCCCTCTACTTTTTCTCTAGGAGTCTCACCATGACCACCCAAACCACCCAACAACTCCCCCTGCCTGCCCACTTTGATACCCAAAAAGTCAGCGATGTCTGGCGGGTGCTCTATCAAGACCGTGCTGCGGATGCCGAAGCTTGGGCCAAACAATGGCATCTACAACCCGCCGCCAAGGACAGGTTTCGTATTTGTCTCATGGCCATCGATGTCCAGAATACCTTCTGCATTCCCAAGTTTGAACTGTTTGTTGCCGGACGATCGGGGATGGGAGCGGTGGAAGATAATATCCGCCTGTGTGAGTTTATCTATCGCAACCTAGGCATCCTCACCGCGATCGCCCCGACCATGGATACCCACACGGCGATGCAGATCTTCCATCCGGTGTTCTGGATCAATGATGCCGGGGAACATCCAATTCCGGCTGCGACCACGATTACCCTGGCCGATGTGCAACAAGGCCGTTGGAAAGTCAACCCTGCCGTTGCCTTTAGCCTGGGGAAAGGCAATTACCTGGCATTGCAAAACCACGCCCTCCACTATGTGCAAAAACTCAGTAACGATGGGAAGTATCCCCTGATTGTCTGGCCCTACCACGCCATGCTGGGGGGGATTGGTCATGCCTTAGTGTCGGCAGTAGAGGAAGCAATGTTCTTTCATAGCCTGGCTCGCAATAGCCAGACCTATTTTGAAATTAAAGGCGGCAATCCCCTGACGGAAAACTACTCGGTCTTGCGTCCCGAAGTCTTAGAAGGCGCCAATGGGCAGGCGATCGCCCAGAAGAATACCCGGTTTATTCAAAAACTGCTGGACTATGATGCTGTGATCATTGGCGGCCAAGCCAAGAGCCACTGTGTGGCCTGGACAATTGACGATCTGTTGACGGAAATTCTAGCGCAAGACCCCAGCTTGGTGAAGAAGGTCTATCTGCTGGAGGATTGCACCTCCCCCGTTGTCGTTCCAGGGGTGATCGACTTTACGACCCAAGCTGATGACGCGTTCCAACGCTTCAAAGCTGCGGGCATGCATGTGGTGCGATCGATTGATCCGATTGAAACCTGGCCTGGAATTAACTTGTGAACCGATTCTCACCCCGGTTGATCAGGCCCATGGGGTCCTGAACCGATGGACAACTCCCGTTTCTCAGCTGTGCATACCAGTCTCTCAATTTCATGGGTGTGATGCTTTCCAGGGCTTAGCCTTCAGGTTGATCTCTGGGACTGCAAAAATCCAATTTTTCCCCACAAAGGAGCATATAAATGAGCTACAACACGCCGAATGTGAATACCCTGTTTCAAACCGCTTGTGATGATGGCATTTTATCGACCGCATCTCTGCAAGCCCTTGATGTGCTGGATATCGGCATCCAGATTCAGGCAGCGTTGGGAGTACCCGTCGATGATGTCACCGCCAGTGAGGTGGTGCTGGTGACGGTGATGCCTGACGATTCAGGTTCGATCCGGTTTGGCAACAATGCTGCGGCTGTCCGAGCTGGACACAATACGGTGCTGGATGCCCTCCGAACTTCCAACCAGAAAGATGCGATTCTGATTCACAACCGCTACCTCAATGGTCGGATTCTCTATCCCTACTGCTCCCTCAGTCAGGCGGTGCGGATGGATAACAAAAACTACGACCCCAACCTGGGCACCCCCCTCTATGACCAAATGGTGGTGTTGCTGGGTACTGTCCTCGCCAAGTCCCAGGAGTTTGCAGACAATGGGGTACCTGTCCGCACGGTGACGCTGTTGATTACCGATGGAGCGGACGCTGGTTCAACCCGTGCCACGGCGAAAACGGTGAAGACCCTGGTGCAAGATATGCTGCGGAGTGAAAATCACATCATTGCGGCCATGGGCATTGATGACAGTTACACTGATTTTCGCCAGGTGTTCAGTGACATGGGCATTCGTGATCAGTGGATGCTCACCCCCGGCAACAATCAGGCAGACATCCGCAAAGCCTTTCAGGTCTTTTCCCAGTCTGCGGTTCGAGCCAGCCAAAGTGCAGCCAATTTCAGTCAGTCAGCGATGGGCGGTTTTGGCAATCCCTAGCAATGGCTGCCCGATCCCACCGCTCAACGGTTGAACCGAGTTGATACATCAGGATTGCTTGCACTCCCTGATGTATTAATTCGAGTTTTCGTCATCCGTTAATTTACGGATATTGATAGCAATATAGCTAAAGACTGGGTAAATTTTTAGAAAACTTTTTATCATGGGGAGAGCGTCGTCACATAAAATTCCAGTGTCCAAGATTGATCATGTTTGTTGATCCAGAAAAGACACGCGATATCTCTGACTTGGTGTACTCGCGCCAGCCACTTTTAATCAGTCAGACAGCGGCATGGCGCAGCATTCAAGTCGCCCATTATCTCCACCCGCCGTGGGAAACCCCCCAATACTTTGCGCTTGCCCATCTGATTCAGGTTCACCTGGGTAAGCCCGTGAACATGCTTCTCAACTTGAGCGGCAACTGTCATGATCTTCAGCTGACTGCAGGGGATATCAGTATCTATACCGCTGGCAGCCTGATTCAATCCCGTTGGGATCAGGTCGCTGAGTTTATTAATCTTTATATCCATCCCGATTTTTTCCAGCGCCTGAGCGCTGCGTCTCTCAGTCCCGATCAGGCGAGGTTGCTCCAGAAGCCCCAAGTGCGCGATCCACTGATACAGCAGATAGGACAGGTTTTGAAAACCGAATTAGAAACCAATGGGTTGATGAACCGCTTTTATGCCGAATCTCTGGCCACTGCCCTTGTTGCCCATCTCCTCCGCCGATACATGCTGCTGCCGCCGACATTGCGGCAACATGGGGATGGCTTGCCTGAGTACTGCCTGCAACAGGTGATGGATCATGTCCACGCCCATCTGGCCGAGGATTTGAGTTTGGATGAACTGGCGGCGATCGCTCAGATTAGTCCCTACTATTTTGCTCGCTTGTTCAAACAATCCATCGGGGTGTCTCCCCACCAATATGTCATCCAACGACGAATTGAGCGTGCCAAACAATTGCTCCAGGACGACCAGATCGCGATCGCGGACGTGGCGCTGCAATGTGGGTTTCCCAGCCATAGCCACTTTACTAAACTGTTTCAGCACCAAACTGGAATGACTCCCAAGCGCTACCGCCACGACCACAAGGCTTTGGGAGATGGGGTCTTAAGTAGACGACTCCCAGAATCGGAGTTTGACCATCGGATCAGCTTCTAGCCTACCTTTAGTGGTTCTCACTCACATGCGGTATATTTTGGCTGGAGATACTGAAAGATCTAGCGTTTTAGATTACACCGAATTAGGAGATGTTCTGACGAGTCAAGTTAACTAAACTGCAATGTCAGATGAAGATTCAAAGCAACACTTCCTCGGATATCGTGAGGATAAGAAAGCTTTTCGACAGTATCTAGGTCGGATCGAAAATTGTCCGCATAAAGTTATGACGACGGTAGATGATCCTGATTTCTATGCCAAGATCCAAGCAGCCGTTTTGCGACAAATGTAACCATCAGGCTCCAATGGTGATCTGGGTTTCTAAGCGTTAAACGCTGGGGACGATCTAAAGCCACTGCCGGGTTTGCCTATCTTGTCTACCCCTACTGATTTGAGTCGATAGAACAGAAACGATGACAACTCGCCCCACCGTGGTTCGACAGAGTGAACTATTGCATCAGTTGGTACTAGACCGCAACACCATGGAGGCACTGGGACGGATTGAACTGCTCTGGATGTACCCCCAGTCCCATCGGGTGTTGGGATTTATTTGTAAATCCGGCTTGATTGGCCCTAAAAAGCTGGTGTTTAAGCTGGCTCAACTTGATGCTTGGGGGAGTAGTGGCATTTTCACCCGTTCCCAGCCTGAAGAAACGGATTTGAGTCGGGTCAAGCAATTAGAATCCCTGATTGGCCATGAGGTTTGGAGTAATGGCGGCGATCGCGTCGGCAACATTACTGATTGTCTGTTTAACTTGCAAACCGGAGCCATCAGTCAATATTTACTCGTGGTCAGTCGCTGGGGCGGGGTGAGTCGTGATGTCTATCAGTTGCCACCGGGGCAGATTTTGAGCTTTGGCAACAAACGCACGTTGATCACTGCTACCACCGCTAAATCCTTAGCCCTCTACCGAGGCGGCGTAGAACACTCCCTGACAAACTTCAAAACTTCCCTGCAAGAAGATTACGGCCAGGCGGTGCAAGAGTTAAAATCCCTCGGTCAACAGGCAAAAAAACCTGGCAACCCAGGCCAAGAAGCGGGTAGAGATCCTGGGGGAGCAGTTTCAGGAAACAGCCCAATCCCTGGTTCAAAACGTGCAGGCCCAAGGACAAACCTGGGTGGAGTTGATCCAAGACCCGCCTCCCCCTCCTCATCCATTGGCTG
This sequence comes from Neosynechococcus sphagnicola sy1, assembly GCF_000775285.1. Lineage (NCBI taxonomy): Bacteria > Bacillati > Cyanobacteriota > Cyanophyceae > Neosynechococcales > Neosynechococcaceae > Neosynechococcus > Neosynechococcus sphagnicola. The sequence goes on from NZ_JJML01000002.1 coordinate 49,631, forward strand.
ACCCATTGACTGACCCATTGACTGACCTTGACGACGATGAGGATTGGGGCGATGTACCCCCCCCCCGTGACTAGCCCGCCGCCGCTGGAGCACCCAGAAGAGATCATCCCATCTCCAGTTCTAAATCCCATGACTATGGAGGAGGACGATGGGGATTGGGACGAGGTTCAAAACGCACCCGCCAGTCATCTGCCGCTGCAGGCACCCTCAGAGGAAATTCCATCTCCAGCTCTAAATCCCGCTACTGTGGAGGAAGACGATGACGAACCCTGGATTTAGAACTATCCCCTCCCCATGCCGAACCCCCTTCCTCCCCTTGCCCAACAGGTGATCTTAATTACGGGTGCCTCTTCCGGTATTGGGGCTGCACTGGCACAAAGCTTGGCAACTCGCTACCCCGGTATCCGGCTGGTTTTGGCCGCTCGCACGGCGGTCACCTTAGAACAACTGGCGACCCAGTACCGCCAACTCGGAGCCGAGATTCTGGTGGTGCCGACGGATATGGCTGCACCGGAGCAGGTACAGACCCTTGCCACCACTGCGATCGCCCACTTTGGACGGGTGGATTCCCTGGTCAATAATGCTGGCTATGGTCAAATGGGACCAGTTGAATTGGTACCGATTGCAGCAGCGCAACACCAATTTGCGGTCAATGTTTTAGGCGTGGTGGGCTTAATTCAGGCGCTGATTCCCACCATGCGTCAACAGGGCGGAGGGCGGATTCTCAATATTAGTTCCATTGCCGGTCGTTTGGCGTTTCCCTTTGGGGGCTTATACAGCGCCTCAAAATTTGCCCTTGAGGGGCTCAGTGACACCCTAAGGATGGAACTAAGTCCGTTTAATATTCAGGTGAGTGTGATTGAACCGGGGCCTGTGCAGACCAATTTCTTTCAGGTCGCAACCCAAGGGGTTGAGCAAACGATTCCAGACCCCCAAAAGACTCCCTACCGAGCCGCCTTTGCCCAGATCGAGACCCTTGAGCAGCGGGTGGGCGATCGCGCTTGGAGTTCTGAGCAAGTTGTCGCCGTGATTCTCAAGGCTCTTACTGATCCAGTGCCTCGCCCCCGCTATCTTGCCGCCACGGGAGGTCGTGTGTTGTTGTTCCTAATGACCAAGTTGCTCCCCACTAAAATGGTTGACGGATTTTGGCAGCGCTTCTATGGCATTGATTTGGTTGAGCGAGATTGGAAAAATCGTCTTGGATCGTTGCCTAGAATAACAGTCCGTTAAAGGTTTTGCTGCTAGACTACTACCGGATGCTGCTGTCTAGCGGATCGACTCGCTGCCCCTGCTAACTCCCTGTGATTTATCTCTCCTCTTCATCTTCATGGACTTGCTAGAGTACCAGGCCAAGCAATTATTTCGCGAGACGGGGATTCCTGTCCTGCCCTCACAACGGATTGATTCCCCCAAAGATTTAAAAGGGCTAGAAATTCCCTATCCGGTCGTCCTCAAGTCCCAGGTTCGCATGGGGGGCGGGGCAAAGCAGGCGGTGTCAAAATTGTTGGGAATACGATTGATGCCGTGGCAGCCGCCCAAACAATTTTTAACCTGCCGATTATGGGGGAGTACCCCCAGGTACTGCTGGCAGAATCTAAGTACGATGCAGTTCAAGAATTTTATCTGGCCGTTGTCCTCGATCGTTCTGTGCGCCGTCCCCTGCTGTTGGGTTCCCAACAAGGGGGCATCTATGTAGAAGCTGCTTTGGAGCAGATCCAGCAAGTGGTGGTTGATCAGGATTTCTCTCCCTTCTATGCCCGGAAATTAGCCGTCAAGATGGGACTGCAAGGCCAGCTGATTCAAGCCGTCAGTGCCATCGTTGAAAAGATGTATGACCTGTTTATTCAAAAGGACTTAGATTTAGTTGAGATCAACCCTTTGGGCATTCGTGCCAGTGGGGAAGTGATGGCGCTGGATGGCAAGATTACCGTCAATGACAACGCCCTCGTGCGCCACGCCGATCTGGTTGAGATGGCGCTGACGATTGCCAACCGAGTTGTGGATAAAGAAACCAAAGCCCAACTGACAGTTTCCCGCCGGGTGACGGCCACTGATGACCCCCCCCTTGATTGAGCTGGAGGGTAATATTGGTGTCATCTGTAACGGTGCTGGGTTAACGATGACCACCCTGGATTTAATCCAGCTCCAGGGTGGCAGCCCCGCTAGTTTCCTCAATTTAGGGGGTGAAACCTCCCACTACTATCCGCCCGCTTCAACCCCTACCGTTGCCAGTGAAGAGTCAGCTACTTTTATCTACCACACGCTGGAAAGCGGTCTGACCTTAATGAGCCAGGATGTGACTGTGAAGGTGATCCTGGTCAACATTTTTGGCAGCTTTATTGCCTGCGATCGCGTGGCGGAAATTGTTGTCAACTATTTACACCTGCAAGAGACCCAAGGGCGACGCCGAATTCCCTTGGTGGTGCGGCTGGTTAATGATCAGGCCACTGCTGCACGGCAGCATCTGAATCAGACCCTCGTGACCTTGGTAGAGAGTCTTGATGATGCCGTGGCTAAGGCGGTGGCATTGACTGAGATCGATTAGACCCCAACCGCTCTAGGAACATGGTGTATGAATTTCACAGCTGATACCAGAGTCCTGATTCAGGGCATTACAGAACCCTTGGCAGCGGCGGCGGTGCCGTTGATGCAAGCCTATGGCACCCGAGTTGTCGCCGGGGTCAGTCCTGGATTTGGTGGTCAGGTGTTGGCAGGAATCCCCGTGTTGGATTTGGTCGAACAGGTGCTGACCCAGGTTGGGGAGGTCGATGCCACCCTGATTTTTGTCCATCCCTATCGGGTGTTAGATGCCGCCCTAGAGGCGATCGCCAACGGCATTCGTCAGATTATTATCATCACCGAAGGGATGCCGCCCCTCGATATGGTGAAACTGCTGCAAAAAGCAGAGGCCAGCGAAACCCTAGTGGTAGGGCCTAACTGTCCGGGGGTCATTGTACCGGGGCAGGTGTTATTGGGCATTCATCCCGCAGAAGTTTATACCCCCGGCAATATTGGTCTAGTGAGTCGCAGCGGCACCCTCACCTATGAAGTCGCCATGGAACTCACCCAAGCAGGCTTGGGTCAGTCCATCGCTGTTGGGATTGGCAGTGATGCGATCGTGGGTGCGTCCTTTGCACAGTGGCTTCAAATCTTGGATGAAGATGAGACCACCGAAGCCATTGTTCTGATTGGAGAAATTGGGGGTGACAGTGAAGAAGCTGCTGCCCAATACATTGCCGAAGTCATTGATAAGCCTGTAGTTGCCTACGTTGCTGGTCGGGCAGCCCCCCGAGGCAAACCCACTGGCCATGCCGGAGCTATCATTGCCTCACAATTGTCGGCGACGCGAGAAATTATTGCTTATCACACCCACCTGGGGACGGCAGAGAGTAAAATTGCGGCGTTTAAAGAGGCTCAAGTCCCCGTTGCTGAACGTCCTTCCCAGATCCCGGTGCTATTGCAGCAGGCGTTACAACACTGATGGTTTTCTCACCCCCCATGACCCTAAGCTGTCTCCATGGCTACCCTCCGCCACTAGCTGACTACCATTCACGTCTCAAGCTCCTCCATCGTCAGGAGTTTATCGGCACTATCTTCTCGATTTGCTGCTCTTGGGTTGACAAGTTGCGTTGTTAGGCAGGGTTCTAATTCTCAATCGTGTTGATGCAAATAACTTGAATGTGAATTCTGTACAGATACTTCCTATCACCTTGAATGATGTCTGGTCTTATAGCTTGTTAATCGCTTTATGTCTGCCAGCAACTTGGTACTACTGCTATGGGATCTATGCAGCACTAACCTTTTTTTACCATCCCATCCAGCCAGAACCTGACTACCATCCGCCGATTACGGTTCTCAAGCCGATCTGTGGTCTCGATAATGATACTTACGAAAACTTTGCTTCCTTTTGTAGACAGGACTACCCTGACTATCAAATTATCTTTGGGGTTCACAATGCCCAAGATCCTTGTGTGACCATTGTCCAGCAACTGATTCAGGATTTTCCAGACCTTGATATTCAGCTCGTAATTAGTGACCGTATCATTGGCACCAACTTTAAAGTCAGCAACCTGGCGAATGCAGAGCCTCAGGCGAAACACGCCATTTTGCTGCTGGCAGACAGCGACGTTCGCGTAGGATCTGACTATCTCAGGCGCGTGATCCAGCCGCTGCGGGACCCAGCTGTAGGAGTTGTCACTTGTTTATTTAGGCCACTGACACGAGGGTGGGTGGCAAATCTCGAGGCTCTTGGCATCTCAACAGATTACCTGGCCGGGGTTTTAGTAGCGAATCGCTTGCAGGGAATGACCTTTGCCCTGGGGCCAACCATCGCCATTCGCCGCGCTGCCTTAGAAGCTATTGGGGGGTTCGCCGCGATCGCTGACTTTCTGGCGGACGATTTTCAACTGGGTTACTTACCTGCCCAAGCAGGCTATAAGGTCGTACTCTCCGATTACATCATTGAGCATGTGATTACCACCGAGAGCCTCACCGACTTGTTTCACCGCCAAATCCGATGGGCTTTTTGTACCCGAGTTTCTCGACCCTGGGGATATCTAGGGCTGATCTTTACCCATGGAATTGCTACTAGTTTTTTATTCCTGATCATGACCTGGGAAACCAGATTGGGCGTGATTGGGCTGAGTATTACTTGGTTGACAAGATTGGCAATGGCTTGGATCATTGGGGCGATGTTCCTTCAGGATCGTGCCGCAAAACAATTACTATGGCTGGTGCCTCTCAGGGATTTAATTAGTTTTGGTTTCTGGTGCTATGGCTTTGCTGGAAACTCGATCCAATGGCGTGGCCGCCGCATGAGATTGCTGAGAAACGGTAAATTAGAGCCTTGGGAGATTTGATCGAGGGTGGTACTCTAGCAGGCAATACCCATCTAAAACACCATCATTAAATTCTGCTAAAATCCTTCGCTAGCTTTATGGAGAGACATTCTGTGCAAAAGACTCTGTTCCTTAGCCCTCCCTCGTTTGATGGTTTTGACGGTGGGGCCGGTGCCCGATACCAAACCAAGCGGGAGGTTACTTCCTTCTGGTATCCCACCTGGTTAGCTCAGCCCGCTGCCCTGGTACCCGGTAGCAAGCTAGTCGATGCCCCCCCCCACGGCCAAACCTTTGAGGACGTTTTGAAGATTGCCAAAGATTACGAGTTAGTGATCTTGCATACCAGTACACCCTCGCTTCCCAATGATGTGAAAATCGCTGAGGCACTCAAATCCCAAAATCGCAATGTCAAGGTTGGCTTTGTTGGGGCACACGTGGCGGTCTTACCGGAGCAAACCCTGAGGGAGAATCCGGTGATTGATTTTGCCTGTCGCCATGAGTTTGACTACACCTGCAAAGAGCTGGCGGAGGGGAAGCCCTGGGATCAAATCAAGGGACTGAGTTACCGCGACCCGCATCAGAATATTTGTCATACGGAAGACCGAGAACTCATCCACGACTGGGATTCGATGCCGAGCGTCTTGCCCGTGTATGCCCGTGATTTAGATGTCACCAAGTATTTCAATGGCTACCTACAACACCCCTACGTCTCTTTCTACACCGGACGGGGTTGCCCTGCAAAATGTACCTTTTGTCTCTGGCCCCAGACCATCGGTGGGCATCTTTACCGTACCAAGAGTCCCGAGGTGGTTGGCCGTGAGATGGAAGAAGCCAAAGCCCTCTTTGGGGATACGGTGCGGGAATATATGTTTGATGACGATACTTTTACCATTAACCGCCAGCGGGCGATCGCCATCAGTGAACACATGAAGCGGCTAAAGCTCACCTGGAGTTGTAATGCCCGCGCCAATTTAGACTACGACACTCTGAAGCAGCTCCGGGACAATGGTCTGCGGCTGTTACTTGTTGGTTTTGAGTCGGGGAACCAGGAGATTTTGAACCGGATTAAAAAGGGCATCAAATTGGAAGGAGCCCGGGAATTTATGAGGAACTGTCGCAAACTGGGGATTATTGTTCATGGCACCTTTATTTTAGGGTTACCCATTGAAACCCAGGAGACCGTGGAAGAAACGATTCGGTTTGCCCGTGAAATCAACCCCCATACCATTCAAGTCTCCATTGCGGCTCCCTATCCCGGCACAGAGCTTTATGAACAAGCCAAGGCCAACAAATGGTTTGCCAGTGATGCTCTGGTTGCCAATTCAGGCATTCAAACTTCTACCCTGCAATACCCAGACATTTCCAGTGCTGAGATCGAAGATGCGGTAGAAAGAATGTATCGTCAATTTTACTTCCGTCCGCAAAAAATCCTGTCCATCCTGCAGGAGATGGTGGTGGATCGCCGGGTGCTGGTGCGGCGGATGAGGGAAGGGGTGGAATTTTTCTCTTACCTGAAAGAACGTCGGGTGCAAGCAGGGGTGACGAAGTCGCAAGCCAGCCCGATTGTTGGGACTTAAAGGTTAAAGGTTTTCAGGGAGCTACAAGCAACGCTCCCTACTCTGGTCGATCCAGCAGCCCCATATAAGAGACCGAGAACGAAGATGAAAAATATCCTCCTCCTGGCATTGCTGGTTGTGCTTCAGGTTCTGGGATACGCCGGACTGAGCTATGGTCTGCATCAGGTTGGGGCAATGAGTCCATCTAACCCGCTAGCAATCTTTTTCTTTGGGCTTCAGGTGTTTTCCAATCTCTGGGTTTTACTCGGAGTGTTGAGCATGATAGCCTCCTTACTGCTTTACCTGGTCGCAATTTCACGGCTTGATCTGAGCTATGTCCTGCCGATCCTGGCCTCTAATTACGTACTGACGACCCTGGTGGGTTGGCTAATTTTAGGTGAAAAAGTTTCTGCACCGCGCTGGATCGGAACCCTGTTGATTACAGCGGGGGTCTTGATGGTTGGATTGAGCGAACATGCTCGTAATTCCAAGCGATCCAGAAAATCAATTCCCCACAAAACATGAGTTCATCATGATCAAAATCTGGCTGGCACTGATTGTGCTAGTGGTTGCAGATTGTGCAGGCACTTTATTTCTCGCTCGGGGCATGAAGCAGTTGGGGGCGGTTTCAACTGCAACGCTGAAACCACAGGCGTTGGTTCATTTCTTTTGGAGCGCCGTCAGCAACTCCTCCTTGAGACTCGGAATCTTTTGCATGACGATTATGTTTTTTATGTTTATTTCCTTGCTTAGTTGGGCGGATGTCAGTTTTGTAGTGCCAGCAACAGCTCTAACGGAACCCGTGAATATGTTAGGGACTCGGTTTGTTTTAAAAGAGCATGTAACCCCAGTTCGCTGGTTCAGTAGTGTGCTCATTTGTATGGGTATTTATCTAATTTCTTATAAGTAATTCACAGCCAAATCCCCAAGGAGTTTTAGCGTCCCCATTGATTCATAGAGCAGGTGATTAATGCTAATTTAACTCTGTAGGTAGCCTCAAAAGCGACAATTTTCCGGTCACTGATTTGTCTGTCGAGTGGTGGCAGGCTGACCTCCATCAGAACATACCTGCCACCATTGAAAACTCCAGATCCATCCACTCAAAATTGACAGTATCCTAGCCAGGGCTGGGGGACTGCCGCAATTGCAGCGCATCCTGGGCGGACTGCCCCTCCCCCTGGTAACCAAAATACCAAAGGGTTGCAGCGGCTTCGGCTCGGGTCACGGGCTTTTTTGGCTGGAACAAAGCGGTAAAACCAAAGGCACGGTGGATATTGGCTAAATCCCCATTTTGATGGTCGGCTAACACAGCTCGGAGCGCTCTTGGATCAATCTTGGCGGTATCCTGAAACCCCCAGGTTTGTTTCACGGTATCAATGGTGGCTGTAGGCAAGGTTTGACGGGTGTCGAGGGGAACCTTCCAAAGAATCAACGTCTCGCGGGTCAGAGGAGCGTCGGGACGGAATAACAGCGCGGCGCTATCCCCTGTGAGGGGACTGGGAATCAGTCCCGCTTCCGCCAGTCCTTGAATAGCTGCAAAATCTGGGTCGGTCTTCGGGACATCCTTAAACACGGGTTGGGAGGCATCGGCCCCTAGGCGCACTTTCTGCGCGGGACGGTTGGCATATATCTGATTATTGGCTGCTACCAGCCAACGGGCAAACTCCCGGCGGGTAATCGGTTGACTGGGGGCAAATAAGGTGGAGGTGTTGAGATTTTGCTTGCCCCCTCCGGTGGGGGCAGTCAGCACTCCCAAGGCTGCGAGATCGGCGATCGCAGACTGGAGTTCCTGAGGGGCTTTGTTGAGGTCAGAGAAGGACTGTGCCACTGTCACCGGAGTTCCTGGCGTATCCGTCGGCAGCGGTGTCGTTGCGACTGTGGGTTCCTGGGGCAGCGGCCCAATAAAGTCTGGACTCCCAGGAGCGGGAACGGAGCGGGCGATCGCCCCCTGGTTATACTCAATTGTCAAGGTGGTATTGGCTTGGGAAGAGGGAGACGGAGTCGTGGGGGAGGGGGTTGGTAAAGGGGTGGGTTGAATGGAGATCGTTACCTGGAGGTCGTTGCGCCGGGCAACGAAGGTTCCCTGCAAATCATCCGTGGGACGATCCTCAATCTGCCACCCATCACTCTGGAAGGCTTGTTGATAAAAGCCCATCACCCGATCGCTGCGATCGCCGCTCGTCCATTGGGTCATCACGGCGGCATCCGTTGACTCAACCGGATCGGTAACCGGGGGCTTGACAGCAACTAAAACTGCATTCGGGTAGCGGGGAATCTCTGGAGGAAAATCCCTGGGTAACTCAGCAGCTCCCAGGGTAGTTGGTTTATCAGGACTACCACCAAACACCGACGGATTATTTTGTAATCTCGGGTCAGCGGCCAGAGATCGCTCCCAAGACTGTCCGGTCGGACTGTTGGCACAGGCAGTCAAGGTTGCCAGAGTGCCTGTCAATAAGCCAAGAAGAACCGCAGCTCGCAATGAGATTAACACCACAGCAACACCGAACGCAGATACCCCTAACGTAGCTCAAAGCGTAGACATAACTGAGGGAGTTTCGTACAGATGGACGATGCAGAGTTGTACCGTGGTTTGAGGCAACGGGTGTCTCGACTAGTCCGAAAAACCTTGTCCTTCCCAAAATCGGTGCAAAATCACATTGGTGCGATCTGGTATTTCATCGTAGCGATCAAATGGTAACTTTCATGGGTGCAATCCTTCCGGGTAAAAATCCGGGTAAATTTACAGCCCAAACAGCCCCTAATCAGCCTATGCAATTGTGCTTATTGACAACATAAAACACTCTTAAGAGTTGTCTGGAACTCCCAAAAGCCTTACCTGTACTTGGTTCCCCAAGCAATGGGCGATACAGGATTTGAACCTGTGACCCCTTCCGTGTGAAGGAAGTAATATTGTTGGCTGAAGTTCTTTGCAGGTAAGCTTTTGGGACATTCTCAATAAACTATCGGGAAACTATCGGGGTGTAGATCGGGGTGTGTTCGTTAATGTACTACTAGCTCAGGAGAATGGTTTAGACCTTCACGTCTGGGAAAAATGCCAGCTTTGCCAGTAAACCGAATAAGGCAAGGACTACCCCTACAACAAGACTCCATATCCGGGTATCTTGAGCATTCATCCGGGTTTCAATGCCATCAACCTTTTTGTCTACTGCTTCAATATGCTGCTCGATGCGCTTCAGTTGTTCCTCAGTACGGACGGCGTTGACCTCAATGTTCTTATCCAATGCGTCGATCTTCTTGTCCAAACCGAGAATCAAGTTTCTTAAATCGGTATCAGTAGACTGCATTCTCATCGCCTCTCTTGTTGCGCTTGCGAGTGTCTGCGATCTCTGGTTCTTCTGATTCACCCATCAGCTCACGTTGAACCGCTTCGGTGATGACCCTCCTAAGCCATTCGGAGCGATTGGGCAGAGAGCGAACAATCCTGTCAGTTTGCTTATCCAGCGCTACAGAAACAGGTGGACGGGCAAGGCTGCCAACTTGGGGTTTGAATCGGGTTTCAATATCTCTACGCATGGCATCAATTGAATCATTTATCCCCATGTTACAACATGGGATATAAAATATCAATAACTCCCATCAGGGGACATCCAACCCTCTCGGGGGGAAGTAGAGATTCTTCATACCCTGTTTTTGCACAATCCAGGGTACGCCCGTGGCATTCCTGATGTAGCCCGGAGCATCGCCCTGGAATCCTTTCTGGCGACTGGCATTATCAGCGCTGAGTCCATACATCTGGTAGACCTGGCGCTGAGTGAAGCCGGGGTGTGATTGCTCAATGGTCACCAGAGGTAACACTGGTAACTCTTGAGTAAATGCTGGTAACTGAGGTAAACCTGCTTGACTGCTTCCCCGTTGGGCAATCAAGCGCTTACCTCCCCCAACTCAGATCTAAGCTCCTCTATCTGGGCAGTTAGTCACTGTTCCAAACTCCTAACCGTGTCAGGGTTGTCCCTCTTCAGAGCCTCACCAATAACCCCCTCTACCCATTTGCTCGGAGTTACCCCCAATAGCTGGCACATCTCATCAATGCTCTGCTTCCACATTGCTAGCGCACACCATCTGAGGGGTTGACAGTCAGCGAGGTCAGAGGCGGCATGTCATGGATAAAAGTTTCCAAACGCATTTTCAGCACCAGCCACGATTTTTATGAAGTTTTATTGCAACATGCGTAAAACAATCTCTGATCGACTGACTTATCTATAGAGCTGTGGAAATCCTGCGGATGCTGTAGGTCTAAACCCCTTCTCTACCCAATAACGATTCAGATTCTTTCTTCATTCCTGATCACGTACACAATCTTGGAGGTTGCTGATGACAGACCTTATTGTGACAAGTGTGATAGACACTTGGCCTTTGAAGGGTAAATCAAATCGAGTGCAGGTGAATTGACCAAGGAATTCAAGCCATCTAGCCATCCCCCTTTAGAAAACCAGAGCCAATTCTTCTACGTAAGGAATAAGATCCCTTTTTTGCAAGTTATGATCCCACCATGAAGACTAAGCAACCAGATTTTATCGAATAAAAATAACTAGAATGCTTTACAGATAAAGTCTTGAGCGATTTTGTGCGTAGTTTCTATATCAGGATTTTTAAAATATAGCCAATTCAGATGGGGTATGCTAATATCCCCATAACGCTTAATCCACGGGTAATTCTGGGTATTAAGCACCAATTTGCTTAGATTCCAAAATGGGATCTAAATATAGTTAGCCCTCTTTGAATCACCTGTGAAGACATTGCACAGTCGAGCTTTCGTATGCTCTGCTAGAGAAGTACTTCTTGGACAGCTATTATGGCCTTTACAACAGCATTGTACTACCCCTGGATTGACGTAAGAGATGAGAGTTGGCTAAAAAATGCGCTTTTGTATTGGGAAAATATTCGTACGATAGTCCCTGAATCAATTGATGCTCCTTACACTACAAGAACTGCAAAAGAAGCTTATGAAGCAGAGCTGTTGCAGCCTCTTTATGTTGAATCAAGGATGCAAGTGATCGACGAATTGACAGATGATGTTTTAAAGTACCTCGAATCCCCAGAAGGTGCAGAAGTTCTTATGGCAAGAGATATAAGAGGATGTTTTAAAAGTCTTCCTGGGTGTATCCAACCACTCAGACCACCTAGAGACCGCTACGACAGAATCAGGGTTTATGGATTTTAGATTGCACCACTGAGTCGTATTTGAGGCTCAAGACGACCCTTTTAAAACATCCTCTAAGAGATTATCAGCTTATTCATCCTGATAAATTGCCTTCGGAAATTCGAGAGCTAGTAGATATTCATCCCGATAAACTATCGGACAGACTCCAGAGGGAATTGCAAAGCAGATTATCTAGTGATTCACAAGAATGGATTTCTGTAGGCAGTAGATTTGCAAGCTTTTACATGACTTTATTGGCTACTCGTTTATCAGAAAACTCTGGAGTAGGTCTATTAACTGATATGGTAGCTAACAGCAAATTAGCGAATGCAGCTAAATTGGATGCCAATTTGCATCTTCCAAGTCGTCGCAGAAGCAGGAATGCTTATGATGGTTACCGACGCACCCAAAATATCCCACCTTCACTAGCGCAAGGAGTACTTGCTGACTTGATTTTTGAAAGAATTAAAATTGATCCTGATACATCTTTCAAAAATATTCTCAAGTTTAGAAGGGAAAATGCAGATGAATTAGGACGTTTTCGTGTCAAGCTTGCAGAGTTGACAAAAAATATTTCTAGTGAACAGTCAATTGAGAAACTCCAGGAGGAAGCTAATGACATTTTTATAAATGAAGTAAAGCCTTCATTAAATGCACTAAAAAAGGGACTTACTTCAAACAATATAAAATGGGTGACAGAAGGTTTTCTCAAGGTTTCATTTTTCTCGGCTCCTACAACTTCTCTACCTCTTGCTCTAATTGGACTCTCTATTCCTCAAGCACTTCTTGCTGGTGTTGGAGTATCATTTGTGGCATCGCTTATTCTATATAACTGTGACAAGGCTGAAAAGTTAAGACAAAACCCATACTCATATTTGTTAACCGCCGAGAGAAAATTTTGAGTTGGAGCAAACATAGGGAGTCTCGGTCGCTCACACAATTGTCACAATGCTGTCTACCTTATCTACAGAAGGCTAACACTGCGTGGCAGCGGACGGTCGAAAGCCGTTGGTGTTGAGTTTCAGGGTATCTCTACCGCCGCTGCACTTTACCGTTAGACACCACGCAGCATCGCCGAAAAGGTTGTCTGTTTCGTTGAGGTGTTGGGTGAGCAAGGGTTGAGTTGGGGAGATGCGATCGATCGAGAGTTCAACCCCTCTCTGGCAAAGGTTGAGCTAGCAAAGTATGAACCTCAGCGGGCGATCGGTCAGGAGGTTGATTACTTCAACGAAAGGTTCCATTGCCAAGGTTGATCAGCAAGTTGCCTGAAGCACTCGAAAGCATGACCTCAATTCAGCCCAAGTTAGGTTAGTTGCAAGGTCTAACACCTCACTGCAGCGGATGGTTGTTTGAAGCTTGGGCTTGAGTTACAATCAGCTTACCACCGCTGAGTTCAACCGTTAGGCCCGCTTCGCGGCTCGGCGCCGTTGAGGTCGTCCGCATTCAAAGTGATGAGCAATCGCTCCAATCCGCCCAGCACCGCCATTGCGCGCCCTCCTGGGTGCGAGCGTTGCTCCGATCCGCTGGCCGTGACGCTTCACGAGTCTCCCTATCGGCGCATTAATCATGAGGTCTTCATCTTCCGTTGCCCCGCGTGTTCGGTCCTGATCCTCGACGACATCGTCGGGTTCAAGGGGCACGGCACCGTGTTTCGTGCCTCCGAGGCGGACATCGCTGCATACATCGAGGCGCCAAATGGCCGGCCTTGGCCCATCGCCTTGCCTCCGGACGAGTAGGGCGTAGCTGGCCCCGGGGCGGTCAGCCTGGGATCCCTGCACCAAGCCTCGCACGATGTTTCGACCAGAGGTATCCAGTAGGTTGGCGACCGTCGTTTCCTGAGCCTCGGAAAATCTGTCGGCGGGCCTAACAACGCGTTGCAGCGGACTCGCTTCGCTCGCCGCTGAACTTGGTATCGTTAGGTGGCGCTCAATGCTTCGATACATCGCTGCCATATCGATCCTTTCGACATTCCTTTCGGGATGCGCTGGGGATATGTGCGGCAACACTATCGGTCAGACTGTTCTCTCTCCCTCCGGTCAAACCAAGGCCGTGGTGTTCAAACGAGACTGCGGTGCTACGACAGGGTTCAGTACCCAGGTTTCGGTGCTTTCGTCCGACGACGAATTGCCAAACGACGGCGGTAACGTGCTGGTCCTGGATGGGGCGGTTCCTATCGAGCTGCGCTGGTTATCTGAGTCATCGCTCGCGATCGGCGGCATTGGCAACGCCAAGGTCTTTCTCCAGGAAAGCGTAGTCGCGAACACCCAAGTGAGCTACGTCCGATGAGGCGCCACCTAACACTTCGCTCGAGCGGACGCGTGAGGGATAAAGTGCCAAGCTCAAACGTCGGCGTGCGCGCCGCTCAGCTCAACCGTTATGTGAACAAAAGTAGTGAGTCGTTAAGTCTTTTGAATTAGTATGGAATGCAAGCCGTTGTAGACAATTAATAAGATTTAAGAATGGAAAAAATACTCTTCGGAATTTTGTGTTCAATATTTATTTATCAGAGTTCTGCAAAAGCCATTGAAGTATCTACGAAGGCAACTTTTGCGTCTATTCAAGCTACTGGAGTGATTCCCATAGCCGATAAACCCGTTCTAGTTATACCTTGTTCTCCAATTAATACAAACTGCAAGGAAGTTGTCAACTACATTACTCAAGTAATCCAAGATTCCCAGAATCTAAATGATTCTCAAATAGAAGACCTAAACCAAAATATTATAGTGGCTTTAAAGAGTCTTAAACAAGTTTCGGAGGTTCGCACAGATCTAAAGGGAGAGGTGCAAATTCCTTGCAAAGTATCTAATTGTTTAATATATACAAATTGGACTAGTACTGAAAGTAAACTTTTCTGGATAAGTATTCATGAAAAGGGAACAGCACAAGAATATCCACCGTCAAAAGCTGTTCAATTAATCAGCATGAAAATTCCTGAAGATATTATAAGATTAAATGAAGCCATAAGCAGGCTCAAAGCTCAATTATCTGCTGGGGTAACATATGTAGATTTTCCAAATGCTGTCACTCCATTTATTCAAGCTCTTAATTCTGCTCAAAGTTCTCCAGAGGCTTCAGACTACGTAAATTATACCAATGAAGCAAATAGAATTTCAAATATGATTTCTATTTTAAGTAGAACTTGGGGTCTTTATATAAAGAGTACATCAGTGTCAGGATTTACTACTACACATCATGTTTCCTGCAAAACTGCGAAAGCTATCAGAGAGTTATGGAATGATGCTATCGGCTATGATGATATGACAGAAATAAAAGGGGGATTACTAGGGTGTTTATTTGTTGATTTAGATCGGTTCTCAAGTCCCTACGGAAATACCACATGGCCACGCTATATGCTTCAAGTAGTTTCAATTAAACTTGAAAGAATATCTAACTTTACAAGCAAAGGTAAGAGGACTGTGCCAGTAATATCACTTCCGCAAGTGGATGCAAACAAATTTTAAGATCAATACGGTAAAACACCAGGGCTGTTTCATTCTAAATTTTAGTATTTTATGCATCTACGAGAATGCGCGATTCTAGACTTCAGAGATTTTATCTCTCGATCGCTGAAATGCTCTAAAATTGTCACCTCCATCTAGAATGAAATGACCCTGGGTAAAACACCTAACCCGTCGTTGGAGCGTATGCACAAAACTGATCGAGATAATTTAGAATAGGTTAGAGCAACGTTCAACTCTAGGCCGTTAGACCCCGCTAGCGGTTTCTGGTTTTCGGTTCATCTCATTTCTGGTTTTGTTGCTGAGTTTGAGTTTCAGAGTTTTTGGGCTTTTGCTGTCAGGTTTTGTAGTTGGGGTGGTTGGGCGATCGCTGGTCGCAGAGATTTGTAGACTCTACGTGTTGAAATCGTCAAAGGGCGATCGCTAGTGGTAGAGATTTGTAGGCTTTATGTGTTGATATGATCAAAGGGCGATCGCTAGTGGTAGAGATTTGTAGGCTTTATGTGTTGATATGATCAAAGGGCAATGGCAATATAGATTGAACTCGCAGTACGCATAACCAATCATTGCAGCGGACGGTATGGAGATCCTTTCGGAGATGCAGAGTATATTTACCGCCGCTGAATTTAGCCGTTAGGCATCACATGCAAGAAGAATCACCCATCTGGCCGCCTTACGAAGCGTTCTATATTCAGAGCATGCTCTTCAACAGCGCGTCTGCTGTTCGCTCAATACTCAGGCTCGAAGCGATCTTTGGCAAGCTGCCTGAGCGGCCAACCGCAGAGGACGTCGACGGACTACCGACGAGAATCGTACTGAACGAGCTTCAAAACATGGTCGTTCAAGCCGGCGCACTTTCAAGGTACTTCTGGCCAGTCCGTCCCGAATACAAGTCGAGAGGTCAAGTACTTCGACAGTGCTTCGCGATGACTGATGAGAGTCCACTCTTCAATCGAGATCTCCGCAACGCGATCGAGCACTTCGACGAACGAATTGACAAATACTTCGCTCGCGGTGCTGTGGGATGCTTCTTCCCTGAATACGTAGGAGCGCGGCCAGCCGACGACGGAGTTCCCGGACACTTCTTCCGCGCGTACTTCGTAGACACTGGGGAATTCCGTCTGCTCGATGAAGACTTCGCCATGAAGCCCCTTGCAGATGAGGTCCTGTTCGTTCAGGCCCACCTTGAACTCATGGATACAGAAGGTGGGCGCTTCCAACCGGCAAAACGCGATGCCTAACCCCTCAGTCAAGGGGACGTCTTGCGCCTAGGCGCAAGCCGCCCCTTACCTCGAACGTTACGCTCCCTGCGATTTGCAGACAACGGACGAGGCTGTGCTTAGAGATTGTGGCCAGGATTTATAGGCTCTACGTGTTGATATGATCAAAGGGCGATCGCTAGTGATAGAGATTTGTAGACTCTACGTGTTGATATGATCAAAGGGCGATTTCTTGTCGCAGAGATTTGTAGGCATTACGTGTTGATATCGTCAAAGGGCGATCGCTTGTCGCAGAAATTTATAGACTCTACGTGTTGATATCGTCAAAAGGCGATCGCTTGTCGCAGAAATTTGTATGCATTACGTGTTGATATGATCAAAGGGCGATCGCTCGTGGTAGAGATTTGTAGGTACTACGCGCTGATATCATCAAAAGGGCGATCGCTCGTGGTAGAAATTTGTATGCATTACGTGTTGATATCATTAAAGGGCGATCGCTCGTAGTAGAGATTTGTAGGTACTACGCGCTGATATCATCAAAAGTGCGATCGCCCAGCCAATTAACGCGATCTCATCAAAGCTAACTTTCTCCAGCGCGATCGCCCCAAAACACCCCTATTCAAAACATTGCCGTAAGTTTATAATCGCTTTCAAATTCCAGTGTTTTGGTCTAACATTCACTGCAACAGACATACGGGCGATCGCTCCGCCTCGGCAATCACTTCAGCTCACAAGAAGCCTGTCAACTCATGGAGACGTGTGCAGAGGCTCTGCCTTATCCAGTGTTCTACCAAGCCTTCCACGCTTCCTGATCGCCGTTTAGTTAGATTTTAGATCCTTCAATGTACCCCCAATTATGAGCCTACAACTTTCCATCCCCGACTCCATCCTCCAGGCAATTCGTCTGCCAGAACAACGCATCGAACAAGAACTCCTGCACGAACTAGCTGTAGCCCTTTACGCCCAAGAGTTGCTGTCTTTCGGCAAAGCCAGAGAACTCGCTCGGATGGACAAATACGAATTTGGACAGCTACTCGCCCAACGGGGCGTTCTGCGGCACTATGGTTCCGAGGAACTAGAAGACGATCTCGCCTATGCCCACCGTCAGTAACACATCCCCAATTTTGAATCTGGCAATTGTGGATCAACTCGCTCTATTGCGCCAACAATTTGGTCAAATTCAGATTCCGCCTGCTGTCTTGGACGAGTTGAAAATTGACGAAGAACGTCCCGGTTCTCACTCCATTCAAACCGCCATTACTGCTGGCTGGATACAAGTTCAGCCCGTTAGTAATCAATTCCTTGTTCAACTACTGCGGCAAACCCTGGATGGCGGCGAAGCCGAAGCAATTTCGCTAGCTCTTGAGTTGCAAGCCGAATGGATACTGCTAGATGAGCGGGACGGGCGGAAGGCGGCAAAATCTTTGGATCTTCAAGTTACGGGCGTTCTGGGTGTTTTGCTCCGAGCCAAGGAGTCCGGTGACCTTCCATCCTTGCAGCCCGTGCTCGAAGAACTCACCCAAAACGCTGGCTTTCGGATTGCACCAGAGTTACTGGCCAGAGTCTTACAAGCATGAGGAGCAAGGGCGATCGTTCAGCGTCCAGCCACATAACCAGTCGATGAAGCGGACGGTCGAAAGATCTTGGTGGGGTTGGCAAGATGATCTGCCGCCGCTTATCTTGGTCGTTATGCTCCCTGCGATTTGCAGATAACTAACGGGGCTGTGCTTAGAGATTGTGGGTGGGATTTATAGACTCTCCGCGCTGATATCATCAAAAGGGCGATCGCTGGTCGTAGAGATTTATAGGCTTTACGGCTTGAAATCGTCAAAGGGCGATCGCTCGTAGTAGAGATTTGTAGGTGCTACGGGTTGATTTCGTCAAAGGGCGATCGCTGATGGTAGAGATTTGTAGGCATTACGTGTTGATATGATCAAAGGGCGATCGCTCGTGGTAGAAATTTGTAGGTACTACGCGCTGATATCATCAAAAGTGCGATCGCCTAGCTTCTCAAACAAGGGGGTGAAGTTTTCGTATTTCTCCTGGGTCTTGGCTTTTAGTTCTGATTTCTTGCTGGTGTAGAAACGTTGCCAAAGCTCCTGAATGCTCAAGCTAGGGCGAATAGTTTGGACAACCGTTAACTGAGGAGGAGCCTTGCCTGTGTACTTCTCTAGAGTGTAGTCAAATCGCTCCTTCAGAATGTCGTCCTCGATCACCCTCGCCTTTGACTCCGCAAATTTACGATTAATATCCGTGTCAGGCAAACCAAGGTGGATGTATTTTTGCTTTCCATCAAATAAATGTCTGGGAAGTCGCAGTCGAAGATTACTCCTGGATACTTCAACCCCAACTGTACCCTTATGGTTTCGTTAACGATTTTCCATGACTATTCTGAGAGTAGTGTGCTATCTACAGGCTACTCATGTACATATTAGCGATTAGTTGCTAGTCAAATGCTAGTCAAATGCTAGTCAAAACTTGTCAAATTTACCCCAACACACCCTAATCTCTTAGTACAGAAATATTGCTTTCTTATGCCTCTCAGCCTAATAAAAAACCGCCGAATCCCTTTTTTGGGGGGTTTTAGCGGCTTCTGTTTCATATGGGCGATACAGGATTTGAACCTGTGACCCCTTCCGTGTGAAGGAAGTGCGCTACCACTGTGCTAATCGCCCAGGTTTCTTAATGTAGCATAAGCTTCTGCCGTGGACAACCAGCCCAGAGCTGCATTGCAGCTGTTTTTCCAGATTTCTTAGGGCAAATATTCAGCCTTCAATCTCCCTGGGGAAGCTCACTCCAGAGAGAAGTGGTCTGCCGCAAACTTGAATAGTCTCCATTGCCCAGAATCAAGTGATCAAGAAGAGGAATCGCCAAAAAATGGGCACCCTGGAGCATCTGACGCGTCAGTGCGATATCCTCTGGACTAGGTTCCACGCTGCCCGATGGATGATTATGGGCAATAATCACCCGCGTCGCTCCCCGCCTAATGACTTCCCGAAAGATATCCCGGGGGTGTGCCAATGTCTCAGTAGCCGTGCCGATGGTAATCACTTGCGTACCCAGGAGTCGATGCTTGATATCCAAGAGCACGACCGCAAATCGTTCCTGAGCCTGCCACATCAGGTCATTGCTCAGAGCGGCAACAGCCAGTGATGGGTCATCAATTACCATGCCTTCTATGGGGCGAGCTTGGAAGGCACGCTTACCCAGCTCGATCGCCGCCAGAATCGTGGTGGCTTTCGCGGGGCCAATTCCCGAAATGGTCATCAGTTCTTGGGCAGTGATATCTCGCAACACCGCCAAGGGATCTTGCTGATGCTTGCCTAACTCCTGCAAGAGCAACTGACCGAGGCCAACCGCCGAGAGTTTACCTGGCCCCTGTCCGGTTCCTAAGAGAATCGCCAGCAGTTCCGCCGCTGCTAACGTTTTAGCGCCATGGCTGATCAGGCGTTCTCGGGGGGCGTTCACTAGAGGGAAGATCTGCAACTCTCAAACAGTAGGTCATATACATTGCCACAACTTACCCAGGACAGGCGACCTCATGGAGCCACTTTGAGCCATCTAGCAAGGTATCCCACCCTGCTGACATTATGGCTGATTGCATAGGCTCAACTGTACTCAGATCGACACCCAATGCTACAAGTTTGCTGGCGAGCCCGGCTTAGGTTCTTGGACAGAGATTGTGCCTCGATACATCCCCATGCCACAGGTGAACGGATACTCTCCTGGCTGCTGCGGTGTCAATTCTATCGAGGTCGTTACATTCATGGGTAGGTGAGCACTGATGCCAAAATCAGGCAGCTGAATCTCTTCCAAGCAACTATTGGCATCTTGACGGCGGAACTGTAGCCGCAACGGTTGTCCCACCTTGACAACTACATAATCCGGTTGGTAGCCTCCATCCACAGTAATGGTCACGGTCTGAATGTCTGATTGGAATTGAGCTTGCTGCACCTGACGAGGTTTTAGCAAAAACCACCAGAACTCTGCCACAACTAGGGTGAGACCTGCCAGGGTGATGGCGATCTTGAGAGCCATCGGTTGCTCAATTGGCTGTAACCCACGAGATGGTTCGTGGGGCATTTGATTCGCAGTCGCATTGGTCGTGCCGACTAACAAACTTAAACCCAGTAGCATTCCCCAAACTTGACTCTGCTGATACAGGGTTGACCTTATGGGAGCTAGTGATCGGTCAAGTTTTTTGGATGGATATAAGGTGTCATTAAGGTGTCGCTGGTGATCAGACTTGTTCATCTTTATGTAAGGATTCTGGGCTTAAACTGACGTAGGCGCAGAGCATTGGCAACCACGGAGATGGAACTCAACGCCATCGCTGCTCCCGCAATCACTGGGTTTAGTAGCCAGCCAAAAATTGGAAACAGTGACCCCCGCTGCAATGGGGATGCCTGCCAGGTTGTAGCCAAAGGCAAAAAGCAGATTTTGGCGAATATTGCCCATGGTGGCGTGGCTCAGTTGGATCGCCGTCACAATCCCTTGCAGATCTCCTGAGATCAGGGTGATGTCGCTTGCCGCGATCGCCACATCGGTGCCTGTACCAATGGCAATTCCCACATCCGCCTGAGCCAGGGCCGGGGCATCGTTAATCCCATCTCCCACCATGGCGACGATTTTTCCTTCGGCTTGCAACTGTTTGATGGTGTCTGCTTTTTGGCCGGGGCGCACGTCTGCCAGCACCCGTTGAATCCCCAATTCACGGGCGATCGCCAGGGCGGTGGGGCGGTGATCGCCCGTGAGCATAATGACCTCTAACCCCAGGCACTGCATGGTATGGACAGCCAAGGCCGAGGACGGCTTGAGAATATCAGCAACAGCCATCAGGGCAGCGATTTGTTGATCCACGGCAATGAAAATCACCGTTTGGCCTGCCTCCTCCCAGGCTTGCTTTTCCCCTTGGAGAACTGGGGTCGCCATTCCTAACTCCGTCATCCAGCGTTCCGTCCCCATCTGTACCAGTCTGCCCCCCACGATCCCCTGAACCCCACTGCCAGCGATCGCTATAAACTGCTCCGCTATCAGCAATGGATCAAAGGCATCCTGGGCTTGGGCGTAGTTGACGACGGCGGCTGCCAAGGGGTGCTCTGACTGGCGTTCGACGGCTGCTACCTGCTTCAGCAATGTAATTTCATAGTGATCCGCCGTACCCTGGAAGCAGAAGAAGTGGGTGATGCCGAGTTTGCCCTGGGTGAGGGTGCCGGTTTTATCCAGGACAACAGTTTGAATTTTGTGGGCCAGCTCTAGACTGCCTGCATCTTTGATTAGAATGCCGTTCTCCGCCCCTTTGCCAATGCCAACGGTGACCGAGGTGGGAGTGGCTAACCCCAGGGCGCAGGGGCAGGCAATAATTAAGACCCCAACGGTTGTGATCATCGCCAGGGTGAGATTCCCCATGAGATTAAACCACACCACAAAGGTGAGAATTGCCAGACCAATCACCCCAGGGACAAACCAACGGGTCACCTGATCTGCCAATTTTTGAATTGGAGCCTTTGACCCTTGCGCCTGTTGCACCAACTTGACAATCTGAGCCAGGGCGGTATCTGAGCCAACTCTCGTGGCTCGAAAGCTAAAACTGCCGGTTTGATTCAGGGTGGCTCCGACCACTTCATCCCCTGGTTGTTTGGTGACGGGCAGGCTTTCCCCCGTGATCATGGACTCATCCACCGCCGAGGAACCCGTCACCACCTCCCCATCCACGGGAATTTTCTCACCTGGGCGTACCTGCAATAGGTCACCCACCACAACCTGCGTCACGGGAATATCCAATTCCTGCCCTTGCCGCATCACCCGGGCGGTTTTGGCTTGCAGGTCCATCAGTTGGCGCAGGGCAGCGGAGGTTTCACCCTTGGCGAGATTTTCAATGTAACGACCAATCAAGGTGAGGGTGATGATCACGGCAGAGGCTTCAAAATAAACCTCGGGTTGGAGTCCCTGCGATCGCCAGAAGTCGGGGTTGAGGGTTGTCCAAACAGAGTAGGTATAAGCCACGGTGGTTCCTAAGGCAATCAGGGTATTCATATCCGCCGTGCGATGCCGAAAGGCTGCTCCCGCCGCCCGGTAGAATCCCTGTCCGACCCAAAATTGCACCGGGGTTGCCAGCAGAAATTGTGTCCAAGGCCAGGCCAACCATTGCAGCATTGGGGGTAACCCTAACCCAATATGGTCAAGGACACCTATCATCAGCAACAGGCTGAGTCCTGCCGCGATCAGGACTTTGCGGTGGAGATGTTGCTGCTCTCTCAGCCGGGAAGATGGCTCGGCATCCAATGATGCCGAGCCGATCTCGGGTAAGGCCTGAGCGGCATAGCCACTGTCAGCGATCGCCCGAATAATCTGCTCAACGTCCACTCGCTGAATGTCGTACTCGACAGTGGCCGTCTCCGTCGCAAAATTAACCGGGGAACTCCTTACCCCCGGCAATGCTTGCAGAGTTTCCTCGATCCTGCGGACACAAGATGCACAATTCATACCTTGCAAGCGCAAATGAAGGGTTGCCATGATGGATACCTGCCTGGGAATCAGAGATAACAGCCGCAGTCCTGGGAGGGAATCGCTGTAACCAAGCTAACTTCTCCAGTTAACTGGAGAGTCAAGTCTACTGATAAAAGTTCATCGCTCGGTTGAGCCGAGTTGATCCGATAGGGCTGCTCTATTTACGAGGGATTCCCCTAAAATGGGGAGCGAGTCAGGGTTCCTTACCTTAATACGCAGGTTTTATCATGCAAATCCTAGCCCTTGTTCCCGGCGGCATCGGCGATCAGATTCTGTTCTTTCCCACCCTTGAGAATCTGCGGCAAACCTATCCACAGGCCAAAATCGATGTTGCTGTTGAACCGAGAGCAATCGGTGCTTACCGAGTCTGCAAGTTTGTCAATGGCCTAATTCAGTTCGACTACCTCAACCTCAACAGCCTGGCAGATTGGAGTAACTTTTTGGGGCAGATCCGCGATCGCGAATATGATGTCGTGTTGACTTTGGAACGGAGTTGGGCAGTTGGCATCCTGCTGTGGTTAAGTGGGATTCCCAACCGGATTGGTTATGCCAACAGTGGCGTTAGCCCCTTTCTCACCGCCAAGATTCCCTGGAATGCCAATCAATATATTGCCCATACTGACCACGATCTGCTGCAAGGACTCCAAATTCAGACCCCCTGTCCTCCCCTCTCTATCAATGTCCCCAGCCGCGATCTGGCGTGGGCAGAGAGTGAGCAACAACGACTGGGTGTGCAAGGCAGCGGCTATGTGTTAATTCAGACAGGGGATTACCCCACCGCGAGTTGGCAGGTGATTCTGCAAGACTTACAGCAACGGCAACCTGCTCTCCCCATCGTGTTACTCCAAACCGCCGCCACCGACGAAGGGATTTCAACCCTGACCGCAGCCTCTCCCGGCTTGAAGGTTTCAATGCCCACGGACACTGGTAAACTGGCGGCTCTGATTGCGGGAGCCAGTCTGATGCTCTGTCCCGAGGGGGCAGCCCTACAACTGGCGATCTCAGTGCAAACTTATACCCTAGCCCTGTTGGGAGCTACCTACCCGGCTCTGGTGTTACCCACGCCCTCAGAAAAGTGCATCGGCATTCAATCCACTACGGGGCAAATTGCGGATATCCCCCCCCAAATCATTCTAGAGCGGGTGTGGGCAGGGTAACGCCCACTGATCAACATCCTGGATCAATTACCTCAAAAAAACCGTCATCTAACTCGTACCCAAGGATCTGCGCCATCGCTTTTAACCGGGCACGACGGGGACTCCCCTGTTGTTTCAGCCAGTCTGTTAACACAAAAATTTTCTGCATCAAGAAGATTTCCAGAGCTTCGGGATTGAATTGAATTCCCTCCCGAGCACTGAACTGGTGGGGCACCAGCATGGCAGTGTAGCGACCGAGTTCCCCTGCTTGCCAATCCAGGTAAAGAGGTAACCAGGGATAGCGACTATCAAGGCGGATAAACCACAGTCTGACCTCGGGAATCTCCGACAATTCACGGGGATCATCCGCATCTCTGACGTAGTCAATCTGAAGCTGGAGCAGCTGCGAATCGGGCGCTTCGAGGGTAGACAGGGGCTTGAGGATCCCCTCAGCGGGGGATAAATCTAGGCGCTGGATTGCTTCGGTGTCAACGGTAATGGTCAAGGGCATGGGTGAGATTGATGACGTGGTCGTCGCAGCAAGTTGTATGGTATTTTCGCAGGCATAGGATGTCCTCTGGGCTCCTGGGTTGATCTTGGCACAAAGCACTTCCATCTTTAAGTATGTCCCTCCCTAATCAGGTTTATCCCGTTATTTGGTCTGGTGATCACGTGTTGCTGATTGACCAAACTCGACTCCCCGGTGAGTATTCCCTTGTTGATATTAAGCGCTGCCAAGATATGGCGGAAGCCATTAAAACCATGATTGTGCGCGGTGCCCCCGCGATTGGGGTCGCCGCTGCCTACGGCATGTACCTGGGGGCACGGGAAATTGAAACCCAGGATCGGGCTGAATTTCTCAGCCAACTGGAAACCGTAGCCAATCAACTGCGGGCGACTCGTCCCACCGCTGTGAATCTATTTTGGGCGATTGAGCGCATGCTGAAGGTTGCCCGCCAAACCATTGGCCCTGTGGCGCATCTGCGGCAAGTTCTGCTGGCCACTGCTCAGTCGATCAATGCTGAAGATCTCCAGACCTGTGAACAAATTGGGGATCACGGGCTGGATGTCTTGCCTACTGCTCCCCAGCAACTGCGCCTGCTGACTCACTGCAATGCTGGTGCCTTAGCAACAGCAGGCTATGGGACGGCCTTCGGGGGTTGTGCGTTCCGCATGGCGTGCTGGACGCTTGGAGCGGGTCTATGCTGACGAAACCCGTCCCCGCTTGCAAGGTGCCAAACTCACAGCGTGGGAATGTGTGCAGGAAGGGATTCCAGTGACAGTGATTACGGACAACATGGCGGCTCACTGCATGCAGCGGGGGTTGATTGATGCCGTGGTGGTGGGAGCCGATCGCATTGCGGCCAATGGCGACACCGCCAACAAAATTGGCACCTACAGTGTGGCGTTGATTGCCCAGGCTCATCAGATTCCGTTTTTTTAGTCGCGGCACCGTTATCCACGATTGATTTCAGTCTCACCGATGGCAGCCTGATTCCCATTGAGGAACGGGACCCCACAGAGGTCTATCAGGTGGGAACCACAACGCTGTGTCCACCAGGAGTGGAGTACTACAACCCAGCCTTTGATGTTACCCCGGCGGCGTTGATTACCGCTATTATTACCGAGCATGGGGCGATCGCCCCCGACCTGTTGCAAGCGCAACTCCAGGAGAAGCAAGTGGTCTAGCGGGTACGGGGCTACAAAATTTTCTCAAGGCCATAGACCAGATTTTTTAACTGCGTCACCTTGCGAATCGCCAGTAACACACCGGGCATATAGCAGGCGCGATCGCTGGTATCGTGGCGCAGGGTGTAAATCTGCCCAGGTGCGCCAAAGATCACCTCCTGGTGGGCAATTAAGCCAGGTAGACGCACACTATGGATGCGGATATTTTCAGCGGCCAAACCGCCCCGCACCCCTGGAATGGTTTCGGTTTCTTGCACCTGTGCTGGGTTATAGGTTTTGCCCATCTCTGCTAAGAGTTCAGCGGTTTGAATCGCTGTACCACTGGGGGCATCTGCCTTTTGATTGTGGTGAAGTTCAATAATTTCGACGTGGTCAAAATGCCGGGAGGCTTGCAAAGCCGCCTGCTGGAGCAGCACCACCCCAATGGAGAAGTTGGGGATGATCAGACAACCCGTACTGGCTTTGTCGGCAAACTCGGCTAGGTCTTGAATTTGCTCAGAACTAAGCCCCGTCGTTCCCACCACGGGCCGAATGCCATAGGCGATCGCTGAACGGACATTGTGGTAAACCCCGCTGGGATGGGTGAAGTCAACCATGACCCCCAGTTCTCTTTCCTGCACCGCCATACCGAGGGTGGGTTCCAGTTGATCCGTTATCGGAATTTCCAGGGGTTCTATCCCTGCCAGTTCTCCGGCATCTTGACCCAGCCAGGCGGGATTGCGATCCACCGCCCCTACCAGCGTTAAGTCTGGTGCCTGGGCAACGGCCTTAATCACCTCGCGGCCCATTTTGCCAGCGGCACCATTGATAATTACGGGTATTGGATTCGGCATAACGTGTTCGGTAAGGTTGAAACTCAATAGGAGAATAGCAACGGCGGACTCGCAAGCAGGGATTGACGCTGGGACGCATCAGCGCCAAGACCCGCTAATCCGCCCTTGATGGCGATCGCTCACAGATCTGGAGCTAGGGTGTGTCAGGGCTCCCCGCATCGGTACTTTAGAGTCTGGTTCTCAGCGGCCTGACCAGCACTATATTATCAGCCCAAATATCCGCCGAGTTAGGGTCTGGCTTTTGGTGTGCCGTCAGCATCCATGGCACAATGAGAGGCAGTGGTTAAAACAGTCTTAAGGTTTCAGGTAAGCTCGTGAGTTCCTCTGCCCTGGTGAATCCGCCCCCAACATCGACGATGCGTCGTCCCGTTTTCCCCTTCACTGCCATTGTCGGGCAGGAGGAAATGAAACTGGCATTACTGCTGAATGTGATTGACCCCAAAGTGGGTGGGGTGATGATCATGGGCGATCGCGGCACGGGCAAGACCACCACCATCCGGGCGTTAGCCGATCTCCTGCCCGAAATTGATGTCGTGGCCGATGACCCCTTTAACAGTCATCCCACGGACTCGGAGTTAATGAGCGATGATGTCAAGCGGCGACTGGAACAGAGCCTGACCGTACCGGTGACCCAGAAGAAAGTCTCAATGGTGGATCTACCCCTGGGGGGCAACAGAGGATCGGGTCTGTGGCACCATCGATATTGAAAAAGCCCTGTCAGAGGGGGGTGAAGGCCTTTGGAACCCGGTCTGCTGGCGAAGGCCAATCGTGGCATTCTCTATGTGGATGAAGTCAACCTCCTGGATGATCACCTCGTAGATGTGTTGCTGGACTCCGCTGCCTCGGGCTGGAATACCGTTGAGCGGGAAGGCATTTCCATCCGGCACCCGGCTCGTTTTGTTCTAGTTGGCTCCGGCAACCCCGAAGAAGGGGAACTGCGACCCCAGCTCCTGGATCGCTTTGGGATGCACGCCGAAATTCGCACGGTGAAGGAGCCAGCCCTGCGGGTGCAAATTGTGGAGCAGCGATCGGAGTTTGATCAGGAGCCTCAGGCGTTTCTGGAGAAATATCAAGCCCAGCAACAGGACTTACAACAACGGTTGGTGCAAGCCCAAACCCTGCTGCGATCGGTCAGCATCGACTATGACTTGCGGGTACAGGTTTCCCAAGTCTGTGCGGAGTTAGATGTGGATGGGTTACGGGGAGATATCGTCACTAACCGGGCTGCGAAAGCCCTAGCCGCCTTTGAAGGCCGTACCACCGTTACCCCAGACGATATTCGCCGGGTGATTGTGCTCTGTCTGCGGCACCGCCTGCGCAAAGATCCCCTGGAGTCCATCGACTCCGGGTACAAAGTCGAGAAAACCTTCAACCGCATCTTTGGCATGGAAACCGCCGAAGAGAGCAACGGCGCCACCTCTGCCCGAACCAAGTAGCGCTATTGCCCCCCTGGGAATGTCCACTCGGATTCTGGGACTTGACCCTGGGCTAGCAATCCTAGGGTTTTGTGTTCTGGAGTGTGAGAACTCAACCGCCATAACCCCCAAGCTCTTAGACTTTGGCATTATTGAAACCCCTGCCCACACCGAGATCGGCCAGCGGCTTTGCACCATCTATACCGATCTGCATACCTTAGTTCAGCAGTGGCAACCCGATCGGGTGGCGATCGAGAAACTGTTTTTCTATCGCATGGGTAATACGATTTTGGTAGCTCAAGCCCGTGGGGTGCTGCTATTAGTCCTGGCACAGTATCAATTGCCGATGGTGGAGTTCACCCCAGCGCAGATTAAACAAGCCCTAACGGGCTACGGCAATGCCGAAAAGCGCGAGGTTCAGGAGGCCGTCGCCAGGGAGTTAAAGCTAGATCGGATTCCTCAGCCTGATGATGCGGCGGATGCCATCGCCGTTGCCCTGACCGCCTGGTTTCAGGTGTGACGAAATCGCAGCATCCAAGACAGGATGGGATGCTGATCGCTGTTGCCCTGAATGTTCCTACCGAGCGCCACCCCCAGTAACGCTACGGCAAAACTTGGATGGAGCAGCGTTTGTATCCCCACCTCCCTAAGTTTGCACAACGAATTCCTGCGGATCATGCCCCCAATTGACCCAGGCGATCGCTTCCCGAGCTGATGTCATTTCAGGAGGAACTCGGAGGACATGAATATGGTTAGTAGAGGGGCAGGTCATTTTCAACAACTGAATCGATTCCTCGTCCTCCATAGGAATCTGAAGCAGGGTATATTCCTGCCAGCGATCGATTTCCAGGGCTTTCAGTTCTTGGCAAATCCGTTCATAGCCAAAGGTCTGGATCAACATCCGCCGTAGTTCAGCGTTGGTTTCTGTTAACAACCAGTCAGCTCGCCATTGATCGTAGGAAACCTGATAGGCTTTGGGTAAGATCAAGCCGTGGTGGATATTGATAAAGGAAGCATCGGCAAATTGAATTGCGGGTTGGTTCTCGCCATGGAAATTTCCCTGGTCGTCGAAGCCATAATTCGTCGGGCGATCGCAGACCAGGCACATGAATTTAAATGGGAAAATCCAACCACAGTTTTCAACTAAGGATGGCAGAATGATTTCCTCCGATCGCGGCCAATCTCTCTTGTCTTGCTTTAGTTGCAGAGCGATCGCATGACTGAACACCGCCAACGAGTCGGGATAAATGCCACCCCCGAATTCATACTCAACCTCTAAATGCTCCTTGCGGATAGATTCATAGATTTTTCGCCAGAGTTTGTTGCTAAAGTGACTACCCAATTCGGTTCGAATCGACTGTTCTAATTCCCCCTCGATCTCCCACATAAGTTCGGGTCTATTAATTTCATGGATGAGAGACCAGAAATGCACACCCAGGTCTTGAATTACCTTACTGTTTCCTACTGGATTAAGATGGGAACTCTCGCCGAATAGATCCTGATTTAACAACCCATCTAACTCGTTATAAATCCTGGCTTCAATTTCCTCCGCCAAACAGGGACCCAAGGTTTTAGGAATCACCTGAACCCTGCACTTTCCTAATTGGCCTACATAGCTGAGAACCTCGGGAATTGCATATTCAATATCTGCCTCTGTAACCGTTGGGCGACTCAAAATTTCTGGACGAAACTGCGATAAAAAGGTTGAATTTTCCCAAATATTTGAGGTAATTTCCTGGTAAATAGGATGGTTTTTGTAGACCTTAATCAGATACTTAAATGCGGCATCCGGGCTGGTAAAAAAAGAGAATTTGGGGGGGGTCAATTCTCCCAGGGATTCATAAAGATTTAGAATCGCTTTCCGAGCCTTTTCCTGGTCAATAGGCTGCGTGGGAAAGACTCCTGCCGCTCCTTGATTCATTAACTGGGTTTGGCTCTCTGCTTCAGAGAAGAGAGGGAATTCCCCAAAACTGATTTCAAGCTCTTGATCCAATTCTTGGAAGTTTCCATCTCTGAAACTATCCCTAAGAAAATTAATGTCGATAGAGGGAAAATTGAGACTAGCGTCTGAGGAGTTTAATCGAGAGCGACCTAGCACTTGAATCTCCTATATTCATCAACTATATTAATTTCCTAATCAATGCAATCAAGATCCTTAATTACTTTTCAGCATCCAGGAATCAGAATTACAGAATCCTTCTAAATTCGGGTTTATATATTCTTAATCCAGATGTAACACAGGTGAATGAAAATGCTATGCATATAACCATACATAAGATATTAGTCAGCGACATAGCGCCAATTTGGTTGACGGTTGGCACTGGAACTTTCTTGCCGTAATTCGTCTAATTCCTGTCTTAATTTTTGCAGTTTTTGCAGATCTTGCTGCATATCTTGCCGTCGTCCATCAGAAGCATATTGGTGCGGATCGGAGTGCATTACATGCCGTTGGCGGATTTCTTGCAGTTCTTGTCGAATTTCAATCCGCCGCATCTGTCGCAATTGTTGTTGTGCATCAGAAGGATATTGGTGCGGATCAAAGCGCATTTCATGCCGTTGACGGATTTCTTGGAGTTCTTGTCGAATTTCAATCCGCCGCATCTGTCGCAATTGTTGTTGTCGTATCTCAGGGTCATATTCGCGCTGAATTTTGACTTCCCAAATGCCTTGCGGGACGGTCAATTCTCGGTGTTCCTCATGGGTGAGCGTTGCCGACCGAGAATCTACCTTGAGGTATAAAATATCGTGATGTAGATACAGCTCAGCTGTTCCCCGTCGAATTCGATGTTGGTGCCCGGTGACTTCGCCTCTGGCCAGCACCAAGTGAGATAGCCGTTGACCTATCATCCTCCCAGATTGAGCCATGGGAAACAGCAAGACATCGCCCTGTCTCATGGGGCGTACGTTCCTCTTAAAAGGAATGATCATGTTCATGCCTTGGCGATCAGAAAGGAAATTAATATCCAGGGAATACATGTTAATCCTCCATCAATGACATTCTGACGCTTGGGACATCGAGTTTTCCTACGTTATAGCAGTTACCGATTTAGTGTGGGACAAGTAACAAGCTGAAGCCCTTTTCCTGTCTCACTCAGACGTACTTCATGTTACGAGGAGCCGCTATATGTAGACGTTGATTAGATTTTTCTCCTGCAATTATGCTACCCAGGTTTCAATGGTTTCGATCAGGGTTGTGGAACTTTTACCGTAGTGGCAAATTATTTATTGAAGAAATCTACAAAAAACCCCAGAGAATCTGGGGATGTGTGAGGATTTACTCCTATAGTTTTTAGAATCCCAGACCCCTGTGACGAATTTGTGAGTCTTTATTGCCAATGATGTGTCGAACCGCTAACCTCATCTCCTGGTTATCTGGCGACGGGAATGACCTGAACCTGCTATATCCTGGTCACCATCCCCTGACTCCAACCTCAGCTAGATGCAACGCTGCCAACTGCCTGATCCCCTTCAACCTGGCGATCGCCTGTGCGTGATTGCCCCCAGTGGTGCCCTGCGGTCATCCGAACACCAGGCATTGCAAGAGGGAATTGCCCACTGGCAAGCACGGGGATACGAAGTCATCGGCCATTGGGATTCCCAATGGGGATATTTGGCTGGCAGCGATTCCCAGCGTCGTCAGCAACTCCAAGAGGTCTGGCAAGATCCCCATTGTCGGGGTCTTCTTTGTGCCCGAGGTGGATTTGGGAGTACCAGACTCCTAGAATCTTGGCAATGGCCACCCTCTGATCCCCGCGATCGCAAATGGCTCATCGGGTTTTCAGACATTACCAGCCTGCTCTGGAGTCTTTCCCAACAGCAGATCGCGGGGGTACATGGCCCTGTCTTGACGACCCTTGCTGCCGAACCCGATTGGTCGCGGCAACGCCTGTTTGCCTGGGTTGAGCAGCATCAACTCCCCGAGTTACGGGGGGTGGGGTGGGGCGGGGGCAGGGACGGGGGCTGCTGTTGCCAGGAAATTTGACCGTGGCTACCCATCTCTTGGGAACCCCACTACTACCCGACTTAACAGGGGTGATTCTGGCGTGGGAAGATGTGGGGGAAGTCCCCTATCGGATTGATCGGATGCTGACGCAATGGCGATCGAGTGGGCTGCTGCCATTGATTCGGGGAATTGCCTTGGGTCGCTTTAGCCGCTGTGAAGCCCCAGCTCAACTGCCCAGTTTAACCCTAGAAACCGTCCTGCGCGATCGCTTGGGGGATCTAGGAATTCCCATTGTCGGGGATCTGCCCTTTGGCCACGAAGGTGCCAACGCAGTGCTACCCGTCGGCATTGAAGTTTGCCTCGATGGTGAACAGGGACTGCTCCACTTTGGTTAGGCCAGGGGCGCTGCATCGATCCCGCTATTACTGGCTCGGCAGAGAAAAAATAAGATTTTTTTGGTATCAACTGGGTAATTCGTAACTTTCCATACTTCTTCATATTCTCAAGGCGGCATAATTTGAGATCTGCATCCCCACACCTCAACGGATTTTTCTCATGGCTAGTTTTCAAAAGACAGTCTTGATGCTGCAACCATCGGTGCGCCAGGGAGAAGTCTGGAGGATAGCGATGTTATCCCAAGATATCAAGGCAATTTGGGAAAAGGGGGATGGTGATCTGGTACAGATGTTAGATCAGATAGAAGCCTCTGGCGCAGAACTTCCCCAACTGCTGTTGATTGACATTAGTGCTCAGAGTATCAATCCCTATGCCTTCTGTCGTTGGTGTCGAGAGCAACGCCCTGATCTCAAGATTATTTTGACCAGTGCCAACCAAAAAGAGATCTCAGCTACGGAGCGCCGCTGGGCAATCTATCAGGGAGCGCAAGATCTACTCCCCGGTTTTCAACAGGAAACGCTGTTGACCAGTGTGACGACGGGGATTAATCGCGTCATGGAAGTCTTAGATTGCGGCCCCCTACAGCAAGAGCGCCTCGCCCAGATCTTGGTTTCCTTGACCGCTGTCGTGGATGGTCGCCTTCATGGAGCAACGCCAGTGGCTGCAACGGTGAGCAGTGCACCAGTTCCGGCTCAACCATCCATATCCTCTAACCCTGGCGGGAATAATCGTGTTTTTTACCCAGAATTGCCCGTACCTGCCCCTCTGCCTCAAGTAGCAAAACCAGCCGCCCAACGGAAAACCAAAACCTACCGTGGTGTTTCCTATTAGGTCGTGGCACGTTGAAATTAACCCTGTTGACAACCCACTCCGTCTAAGGTTAAGTGCTTGCGGAATTGGCGGTCTGTAATCTTTGCAATGAGATTTGGGCTGCGGCTGACACCTGAGGATGACTGTCTTTCTCAAGATATTTCAAAGCAGAGAGGCTTTTGGGTGTGGGAAGATTACCTAAGGCTTCTGCTAGGCGTTGACGCACAAGCCAATCCTCTGCCTGGGCAAAGCTGAGAATGGCATCGACGGCCTCAAGGTCGTGAATTTCGCCCAAGGCTGCGATCGCAGCCTGTTGTACCACGACCTCAGAACTTTCCAGCGCCTGCATTAATACCGTATGGGCACGGGGATCGTTTTAAATTGCCAAGGGACACCGCAGCGCTGAATCGCACCAACCACTCGGTATCTTCATACAACGCATAGGTTAGGGGTTCCAGGGCGCGTCCATCCTCCAAGTATCCTAAAGCACCCGCCGCATTGGCTCGAATCCCATAATCAGGGTCGGATGCCAAGGACTCGACTAGGATAGGGAAGCATTCTGCCGTGGGCTTTAACCCCAGTGCAAAGATCGCCATGGAGCGAATTTGTAGACTAGCGTCTTGCAGCACTTTTTTAATCAAAGGCACAGCTGCTTCCGCCGACACATCTCGGAGGGAAGCCAATGCCAACATGCGATCGCGGGAATTTTGACTCTCCAGTTGCAGGGCAATTTCTTCCAGGCTGAGGTTTGTCATCTTAAAGTTGCTTAATTTTTATTTACATTCCAAGTATAGCCATCGCCATCATGCCTTGAGGGATGGCGGGTCGGGCTGCCTCCCAGCATTGGCATTTGACCGCTGATACTCCGTTACTAGGTCAGCGATCTGAATCTATATACACGGGCAGATCCACTCGGGCACGAGTTTGATACACCGCAACCTATTATTCTAATTGCTGAGTAACTGAATTAGACTGGATGAGACAGTTTTTCATCCCCTCAGTAAGTCATGGACAACATCGTGGTCGGACTCTCCGGTGGAGTCGATAGTTCAACCGCAGCAGCTCTTTTGCACCATCAAGGCTATACCGTGATCGGGTTGACCCTATGGTTAATGAAGGGCAAGGGGCAATGCTGTTCTGAGGGCATGGTAGATGCGGCTCGACTGTGTGAACAGTTCGGGGATCCCCCACCACATTGTGGACAGTCGTGATCTGTTTCAAACCCAAATCATTGATTATCTGGTGCAGGGCTATAGCGCTGGGGTAACTCCCCTACCCTGCTCTCAATGCAATAAATCCGTCAAGTTTGGCCCCATGCTGCACTACGCCCGTGAAACCTTGGGAACGGAGCGAATCGCAACCGGCCATTATGCCCAGGTGAGTTATCACCCCCAAACCGGGCGTTATCAGTTGCTGCGAGCCGTCGATCGCTCGAAGGATCAATCCTATTTTCTCTACGACCTCAGCCAGGAAATTTTAGCCGCCTGTGAGTTTCCCTTAGGTTCCCAAACCAAAGCAGCCACGCGGCAGATTGCAGTGGAGTTTGGCTTGCACACCGCTGAGAAACCCGAAAGTCAAGATCTCTGTCTGGTCGAAGCCCATGGATCGATGCAGTCTTTTCTCGATCAGTACATCCCACCTCAAACTGGAGAAATTGTGGATCAGTCGGGCAAAGTGTTGGGCACCCACGCAGGGGTGCATCACTACACCATTGGTCAGCGGAAGGGACTGGGAATTGCGGCGGCTCAGCCATTGTATGTGATTGCCCTGGATGCGGCTCGTAATCGGGTGATTGTGGGCGATCGCTCCAGCGCTCTCCAGTCTAGCTGTACCGTCCAGCAGGTGAACTGGGTTTCCATTGCCCCCCCGATAGCTCCGATTCGTGCCGAAGTGCAAATTCGCTATCGATCGGCAGCTGTGCCCGTGACCGTGATTCCCCTAAAAGGTGAACTAGCCGACAGCCGAGTTAAGCTGGCGTTTGATGAACTGCAAGTGAGTGTCACCCCTGGTCAGGCAGCGGTCTGGTACGACGGGGAAACCTTACTAGGTGGGGGCATTATTGAACCCCTTGCCCCTGAGGGTGATTGCTGATCACAATAAATCTTCCCTAGAGAAGTCAAGCCATCTAGGACGTGGGAGCCTGGAACATACTCCAAATCTGAGTCAAGTAAACAAGCAATATGGACATGAATCCCAATCGAATTTTACATTCTTAACATTTTGATCACGTTATTCGGCGCACTAAATCGATGAATCGCGATATTTCCTTAGGGAAGAGCTATCCTCTGGGTGCCACTGTTGAGCCAAAAGGTGTCAACTTCTGTGTTTTTTCCAAGAATGCAACCGCCATAGATTTGCTGTTGTTTGATACCGC
Organism: Neosynechococcus sphagnicola sy1; assembly: GCF_000775285.1. Taxonomy (NCBI): domain Bacteria; kingdom Bacillati; phylum Cyanobacteriota; class Cyanophyceae; order Neosynechococcales; family Neosynechococcaceae; genus Neosynechococcus; species Neosynechococcus sphagnicola. Next base: position 84,970 of record NZ_JJML01000002.1, read on the forward strand.
AGATGCGCCCGAACCCGCTCAGATTTTCTCCTTAGATCCAAAACAGAACAAAACGTTTTATTATTGGCACATTTTTGTTTCAGGGATTACTTCTGGACAAATTTATGCTTACCGGGTTCATGGCCCCTATATGCCAGAACTGGGGTTGAGATTTGATGGTCAAAAAGTTCTTTTAGACCCCTATACGCGGGCGATCGTGGGATGGCACAAGTATAGTCGGGAAGCAGCCATTCACCCCGGCAATAATTCTGCTCAGGCATTGAGGAGCGTCGTGGTGGACACCCAGACCTATGACTGGGAAGGAGATCAGCCACTGAAGACCCCCTATGCTGCAAGTGTAATTTATGAATTGCATGTTGGAGGTTTTACCTCCCATCCTAATTCTCAGGTTTCTCCAGAGAAACGGGGCACCTACGCCGGACTGATCGAGAAAATTCCCTACTTGAAAGATTTGGGAATTACGGCTGTCGAACTTCTCCCGATCCATCAATTTGATGCCCAAGATGCCAAGCCCGGTCTGGAAAACTATTGGGGCTATAGCACGATGTCTTTCTTTGCCCCTCACAGTTCCTATAGCTCCCGCCGTGACCCCCTAGGTTCTGTAGATGAATTTCGCGACATGGTGAAAGCACTCCATCGCGCAGGAATTGAAGTCATCTTGGATGTCGTTTTTAATCACACAGCTGAAGGCAATCATCAAGGTCCAATCTTATCTTTGAAAGGGTTTGAAAATGGTGCTTACTACATCCTTGAGGACAACCCCGTTTTCTATAAGAATTACAGCGGCTGTGGTAACACATTAAAAGCCAATCATGAGATTGTTGGACGGATGATCCTTGATTGTTTGCGGTACTGGGTTGCCGAGATGCACGTCGATGGATTCCGGTTTGACCTCGCATCCATTCTCTCTCGCAGTCGTTCCGGTGAACCCTTGAAAGATCCGCCGATTCTCTGGTCTATTGAGTCTGATCCCTTACTGGCAGGCACCAAAATTATCGCTGAAGCCTGGGATGCCGCTGGGCTTTATCAGGTTGGTTCTTTTATTGGCGATCGCTTTGCCGAGTGGAATGGCCCTTTTCGAGATGATGTCCGTCGTTTCGTCAAAGGTGATCCCGGCATGGTTCCCAACTTGGCGGCTCGTCTTATGGGTAGTCCGGATATTTATCCCCAGGAACATCGAGAACCCAATCGCAGCATCAATTTTGTTACCTGTCACGATGGTTTGACGTTGAATGATTTGGTGTCTTATAACTTCAAGCATAATCAAGCCAATAAGGAAGATAATCGGGATGGTGCCAATGATGATCACAGTTGGAATTGTGGGGTTGAAGGGATTACAGAGAATCCTGAGATTGCAGCACTGCGATTGCGGCAAATCAAGAATTTTCTGACCATCCTGCTAGTCTCCCAGGGAACGCCGATGATCCTGATGGGGGATGAGATCAGGCACACCCAATTGGGAAATAACAATGCATACTGTCAGAACAATGAATTAAGCTGGTTTGACTGGAGCAAATTAGAAACCCATGCTGAACTACATCGCTTTGTCAAAGAGATCATTCAATTTATTCAATCCTTACAAATATTTCAGCAAGAACGCATTTTGGCAATCAATTACGATGGCAAGCGGCCTTATATTGCCTGGCATGGGGTGTATCTAGGAATGCCCGATTGGGGACACGACTCCCATAGTTTAGCGTTGACGCTGCACCACCCCGTTTATTACGAGCATTTATACATCATCTTCAATGCCTATTGGCAGCCCCTCAAGTTCGAGTTACCGCCGTTGGATGATCCAGCTGAGCACTGGTATCAGATTGTGGATACGGCACAGCCAGCGCCCCAGGATATCTGCTCCATCGCCAATGCCCCCCAGGTAAGGGATGCGTTCTATCCGGTTGCCCCCCGCTCGACGGTGATCCTCAGAGCCAATTTTCAGTGCCAGATCCCCGAATCCCTAGAATCTTGAAGCAGGTGAGGTCTGGGCTACCCAGTGCTACCTAATACCTCGCCCATTGAGCAATCCCCAGGATCAAGCTTGGATGATGCGATCCCTTAAGGGAAACGAGCATCCGTGCCTCACTCAGGTGGGGGTAGGGGCGATCGCTGCCTTAAGTTGCTGACAGAATTGGGCGATCGCCCGTAAACCCGCTTCAGGAGACTCCGCGGCCAGGCGTTGGACAAAGGCACTGCCAACAATCACCGCATCCGCGCCCCACGCTTGCACCTGTCGCGCCTGTTCTGGCTGAGAAATCCCGAACCCAACGCCAATGGGTTTGGGTGTCGTTTGCCGTAACTGAGAGAGTAAATCCTGAACCCGCGCCTCAATTTGACTCCGCACCCCGGTGACCCCCGTGACGCTAACCAGGTAAATAAACCCCTGGGCACTTGCGGCGATCGCCTGAATCCGCTCCGCAGAACTCGTAGGAGCTACCAGTAAAATCACTTCAATGCCCGCAACCTGCGCCTGCTCCAAAAGTGGTTTGGCTTCTTCGAGGGGTAAGTCGGGAACCACCAGACCTTTAATGCCCGCCTGCACCACCTTGGCCAGGAAAGGGGCAATGCCCAGGTTCAAAATTGGATTGTAGTAGGTAAACAGAATCAAGGGCGATCGCAACGTCGGTGCCACGGTCTGCACCATTTCCAGCACCGTATCCAGACGCGTTCCCCGCTGCAACGCCCGAGTTGCCGCTGCTTGAATCACTGGGCCATCTGCCAAGGGATCGGAATAGGGTACCCCCAACTCAATCAGGTCAGCTCCGTTCTCGTCTAAAACCTTTAGCGCAGCAGCGGTGGTTGCCAGATCCGGATCACCCGCCGTCAAGAAGGGAATCAACGCACAGCGATGATGACAACGCAACTGCTCAAAACATTGGGAAACCGAGATCATCCTAAATACAAGGGGAAATAGGGAGCATTCCGAATTGTATCAGGGTTTGTACTTCCTAAGATGGGTTCCCCCTTGAGGGGTCGGCATCAATAGCCTGTTGTTTTTCCTGAATAATTTCAGCTTGTAGTTGCGCCAATTCTGCTGGACTGAGTTCGGCAAAACGCTTTTGGAGCACCGCGTCTTCGTAGTTTTTCAATTGCTGATTGTAGGTCATCCGATGGGTAGAGACCCGAAATAGGTAGGTCAATACCCAGCCCATCAGCCCCATCACCAACAAACCTTGGCTCCAAATGCCAGCACTCTGGCTGTTAAGACCGAGGAGTTGCAGCGTCCAGTAAAGCAGACCTCCGGCGGCAAAAGCACCCAGACCAATCAAAATCACATCGATTTTTCGCATGGAGCGTTCCCTAAGATGCCTGCTTAGCCGACAATCTCGCGAGGCTGGGGACGGAAGTTGAGGAAGGGAGCCAGCAACAACAAACCAGGAAAGAAGAAGAAAACCAAGAAGTACATAAACCCCCGCTCTAGGGAGCTGGCAACATACCAGCGGCTCCGCAGATAGAAATAGAGCAAGAAGGGCACAACCACTAGATAAGCACTGCCCAACACAAGATAGAGACCAGCAATAATGATCAGATCCGGCATATACGGCGATCGCAAGGGAGACGATGGAGATACCAACTAAAGTAGCAAGTTTTGTGTCTGGAAACTACTTGCAAAATACCAATGCCAGGGATAGAGGGTTTCCAGATCGCAGATAGCCAAGGAGACTCGGCAAGGGTGAAGCCCTGGAATCAGGACTTAGAGAGATTGGTCAAAGCTACGTCAACAGATGGCTGCAGCGCTAGAAATTGCTCTAACCTTACTAGGCGTACCGTTTGAGTAACCCGAGCATTGGTGACGATTTGCAGGGTTCCCCCTGAACTCTGAGCTTTCTTGGCCAGCTGCACCAGTGCTCCTAAACCAGAGCTATCCACAAAGTCAATGGTAGATAAGTCTAAAACAATGTTGGCAGGGCCGTCTTCAATACACTTACTTACCACCTTTCGGAAAGTTGGTTCTGAAAAAGCATCTAATAAACCTGTGAGGCGAAAAATTTGAGAATTATCCCTGACTTCGCGCGTGCCTCTTAAGCTAACGGTCAGGGTAAGCTGCTCAGGAATAAAACCCTCCTAGCAATAAAGTCCAGAACTCGAGGCTTTAGTATAAGTCAGGTTCTCGTCCACTGCAAGCTCACGGAGAAATTAGCAAGGGCAGCACTGAGCCTAGCCTGTAACCCTAACCCATGATGCAGTTGCAGTTTCACCCCTGTAAAAGCTTATAAAGCAGACTCTGAAAGGGGAATGACTGTTTTCCGCTGTTGGCGGTAGGCCACCATGGCTTGCAGAAACTGCCCAAATAAATAGTCGGCATCATGGGGGCCAGGGCTGGCCTCGGGGTGATACTGCACCGAGAATAGCGGCAGAGATTTATGGCGCAACCCAGCCACCGTTTGGTCATTTAAGTTGAGATGGGTGATTTCCACCTCTGCTTCATTGAGAGAAGCCGGATCAATAGCAAACCCATGATTCTGGCTGGTAATTTCCACGTGCTGTTCCAACCCTGCGGGTTGGTTTAAGCCCCGATGCCCAAACTTGAGCTTGAAGGTTGCAGCCCCCAGGGATAATCCTAAAATTTGATGCCCCATACAGATGCCAAACATAGGTTTCTGGCTGCTCAGGAGTGCCCTGGTCGTGGCAATCCCTTCCGTTACTGTGGCGGGGTCTCCGGGGCCATTAGAAAGGAAAATACCATCTGGGTCATATTTGAGAATTTCGGCGGCAGGAGTGTTAGCCGGAACCACCATTACCCGACAGCCATAACTCGCAAGCCGTCTCAGGATATTCCTTTTAACCCCAAAGTCAATTGCAACAACCATTAAGGAATCATCCCCCAGCTGTTGCAATTGGGTGGCAGGATTAAATTCCCAGCAGCTCGGGGTGGACTCGAACCACTCGTAGGACTCACGGGTAGTCACCTCCTGGACGAGATTTAAGCCGCTCATACTGGGAGCTGCCTGTACCCGCGCTATTAACTCTGATGGATCGAGAATTGCGGTGGAAATCCCTCCATTCATCGCCCCGACCGAGCGAATTTTTCGGGTGAGGGCACGGGTATCAATGCCATAGATAGCCGGAATATGATGCTGTTTCAGGTAGTCCGGCAGGGATTGGGTGGAGCGCCAGTTACTCGGTCGGCTGGAGATGTTGCGGGCGATCGCCCCTCTAATATGGGGTTGATGAGATTCTTCATCTTCGGTGTTGACCCCGGTGTTCCCCAACTCAGGATAGGTGAAGGTGACAATTTGTCCCCGATAACTGGGGTCAGTCAAGACTTCTTGATAGCCCGTCATTCCGGTATTGAACACGACTTCGCCAATGGTCGTACCGGCTGCACCAAAAGACCAACCTCGATAAGTTGTACCATCGGCCAGAACAAGCAGGGCAGGTTTCGCAGCAGGCAGCATAGGATTGATACGACACAACTCTCTGGACGGCTATTATCGCATGAGGACGCAGAAATCCTGGTATTGCCGGTGTCGCCTTCGTCAGATCTCGCTGACATTTAGGCAAGAAACCGGATCAGCTGCTCAAGTTTTGACCAAGCAGCCCCGCTCTTGAGAATCTCTTGAGCGAGTAAGAGTCCCTGGGCATGATCACCCAGGGGAACTTTCTCCCCCACTTGCAAGGCCAGAGCTGCATTTAAGGCCACGGCATTCTCTTGGGCAGGTGTCCCTTTGCCCTGAAGCACTGCCCGCAGGATGGCTGCATTGTCTTCCACCTCTCCCCCTTGAAGCTCGGTGATAGGAGCCAGGGGTAACCCCAAGGCTTGAGGATTGAGGCTTCTGAGGTGAACCTGGCCATCCACCAACAGTGCCAGAACCGTTTCATCGGCCAATCCTGCCTCATCGAGGCGCTCTCGCCCATGGAGCACGATAGCTCGCTGGATGCCCAGTTGCCCCAACGCCTGGGCCATGGGTTCCACGAGGGATGGTGTAGAGACACCGAGAACTTGCCCCGTGGGACGCAAGGGATTTACCAGAGGCCCCAAGAGATTAAAAACCGTTCGGATCTTCAAGGTTTTACGTAACGAGGCCACGGCTTTCAGCGCCGGATGCCAACCCGGTGCAAATAAAAACTGTAATCCCCACTGCTCTCAGAGCTGCCTGATTTTTTTCGGGCACGGTATTGAGAGGCACACCCAAAAATTCCAGCACGTCCGCAGACCCAACGCGACTGGAAGCAGAGCGGTTTCCATGTTTGACCACAGGTACCCCTGCCGCCGCCGCAACAAAGGCAACAGCAGTTGAAATATTGAACGTTGCTACACCATCCCCCCCAGTTCCACAGGTATCAATTCGAGGAGTGGGAAGCGTGAGTTCGTCAAAGGATAGAGACTGGGCCTGAAGAACTTGAGCCATGCCAACCAGTTCAGCGGTGCAGACCCCTTTCGCTTGCAACGCTGCCAGAATTGCTCCCGATAAGGCGGGCGGAATTGCCTCTTGGAGCCACCCTTCCATCAGTACAGTGGCCTGGGCGGTAGAGAGCGATTGCCGATCCAGGAGCTGTTGGAGCAGGGTAGGCCAGGGAAGCAGAGGATCGACGGGAGTCACAATGCAGCAGCAGTAGAGATCAAAATCCAGTGACCGAGCACGGAGCCGCTAGAGGTCGGACTCAGTGGTAAGCCTGCTCCATTTTATGCCGAGTTGACGACCCCTAGCTGAGCAGCGCTAAAACGTTGGCAATTCCAATCCACCGGGCAACAGGGCTACCGAGTCCCGCCTCAATCCTAAATTTTGTTCATTTTGAGCAAACTTCCCCTGACCAAGTTGCTAAAAATGCCTCAACTGAATCGATCCTCCTTCTCAGAGACATTAATCAACAGCCCCCTTCTCTTATCCGATTCATTAGTTTTTCTGAAGTAAAGGAACGAAAGAATAGTGGGCAATTTGTCAAATAGTTGTTATCTTTTTTAATAATAAAGCGACCGCCGAAATTGCCCCACTGGCGAGAACCGTCTGGTAAGCGTGCGATCGCTCTGGGGGAGTGTTTCTGGTTCAGGCCAGGGTTAGGCGCTCCCATTGTCTACTCTCTCTTGCATAGGAGCTAGTTTATGAGTCAGTCCATTGAGTTATCTCTGGAACAGAAGTTCAGCATCCGATCCTTCGAGAACCAAGTAGAAAAGATGAGCCGTGAGCAGGCTCAGCACTTTCTGGTGCAACTCTATGAACAGATGATGGTGCGGGAAACCATGTACAAACACTTTCTCAAGCAAGAGTGGGGCTTAGAGACTGGCCCCCGCTTTTAACCATCGGACGTTCTGCAGTGGGCGACCTCTGCCTCTTGCTTAATTCCTCTGGAAACAAGCTGGGGGTGTTGGGGCGTCAGATGCAACCATGATCCAAGGTCGTCTTCCGGTCACGTATATTCTCTTTATTTACTTACTCCTCCTCATTTTTTTAGTTCTGGCAGTCCTCCTGCCCCCTATCCCTCTATATAAGTTTTTCGGCTCCGAAGTTACACCAGGAATTTAACCCTTTCAAGGAAGCCAGGAGCTAGGAGTTGATGGCTTTCTGCCTCCTGCCTCTCGATACCGATCTCCTGCCGATCCAAAGTTGCCTGCCACCCATCAAGTTCAGATCTGGCCTCGCTGCAGTTGCTTCTTGGCTGCACCCCACCTTGGTAAACTGAAGAGCAAAGTTCTGGTAAAGACAGATCGGTGTGTCTGTCCTAGAGCTTGGGGTGGTTGAACTTGGATATAACAATGCTGGGACTCGCTGCAAGTGCTTTACTGCTGATTCTGGCGTACCTGTTGGGATCAATCCCCACGGGATATTTGGCGGGTCGCTGGCTGAAGGGAATTGATATTCGAGAACAGGGTTCCGGTTCCACAGGAGCGACAAATGTCTTGCGCACCTTGGGAAAAGTACCGGCAGTTACAGTCCTGATCATTGATGCCCTCAAGGGTGCAGCTGCGATCGCCCTGGTACGGGGGGTCTATGGTTTAGAAACTTTCCGTGCCATCACAACAGATTTGAGTGGGATGGGAACCAGCCTGTTGCCTTGGATGCTTACCCTGGCTGGACTGTTGGCAATCCTGGGTCACAGCAAACCCGTCTGGATTGGGTTCAAGGGGGGAAAATCAGTGGCAACGAGTCTCGGCGTTTTGCTAGCCCTCTCTTGGCAAGTCGGTCTGGCAACTTTGGGGGTATTTCTGGGGGTTTTGGCCCTCTCACGAATTGTCTCTTTAAGCTCAATCCTGGCAGCAATTGCTGTTGGGGGCTGGATGTACGGGTTTGCCCAGCCCTTACCCTACTTGTTGTTTGCGATCGCTGGGGGACTGTATGTCATTGAGCGGCATCGGGGAAATATTCAGCGCCTCATGGCTGGCACCGAACCACGTCTGGGGCAGAAACTTCCTCAAGAAAATCAATCCTGACGATCATGAACAATGTAGAGGCTAACCAATCGAGCGATAAATATCGCTGGAAACAGTTGACCCAGCACCGACTCTACATTGGCCAGAAACATTGCTAATCCCTGAGTGGGAAGAATATCTCCATAGCCCAGGGTTGTCAGGGTTGTGAAGCTAAAATACATCATAGGGTAAATGCCATGGCGTTGAGTCAGGTGGGAGAAGGCACTCTGATCGAGTAATTCGATGCTGCTATAAAAGAGAAACCAGAGACTCCCAATCAGAAGATAAATACAGATTCCCCCACGAATCACGTCGATAGTTACCCGCTCCGCTTGATAAATCCTCCCCCCCATCACATAAATAGCCACTGCAATAAAAAGGGCGTAAATTAAATTACTCACAATAGAAGTGGTGACTCCCAAGGTCGAGAGGGGATTGTGATTATCAATTGCACCTAAGATAAAACCTAGTATTGCAACTCCTCCTAAGGGCCAAACTATATCTCGACGAGGATGACAAATTCCAATAATTTGAAAGATCACACCGAGCAGCATTAATGTAGAAATAGTCTGGGCAACGCTATTCTCATTAGAGATCGCTAGCGTCAATAGGAATAAAACTTGAAGTGTTAGAAGACGAGTATACTCTCGATGCTGTAGGTGTGTGATCATAAAGTAAAAATCGAAATTAAATATTCGAGCTAAGTCTGGGCTCAAGTCCTTCAATCAAAGTTAATTTGGAGCAGGGAAATATCATCATCAAAGGTGGTTTTATCACCAATTGTCCGGATATGATGCAAGATTTGATTCAGGTTAGATCGTTCCAAATCTTGTTGGCTTCTGAGCAGTTCGATAAAGGCTTTTAGCCCCCAGATGATATTATTTTCCAGACAAATTTCATAGACTCCGTCACTAAAAATATACAGCGTACTCATGGCTTCAATCGTGTAGATGTCATCGACAAACTTGATATCTGTTAGCATCCCAATCGGTGGGCCAATCGTGCGCAACTGACGTAGTTGAGGCGTATTATCTGTGTTTAAATACTTGAGAATTGCCGGGGGATGTCCGGCACTTGCATAGGTCAACTGACGCAGAGAAGGATGATAGACACCGTACCAGATGGTGAAATAGAGATCCTTGTGGCGCGACATTTGAAAGGTATCATTGAGGGCTGTCAAGACCGCACTTGGTTTGTTAAACGGCACATTCAAGGACTGCGATCGCAACATATTCAAGACAGACACTGACAGCAAAGCCGATCCCACCCCATGACCGGAAACATCCAGGAGATAGATCACCAATTCATCGGCATTCAACCAGTAGTAGTCAAAACTATCACCCCCCAGTTGCTTCGAGGGGATAAAGCGAGAATCAATGGTGATATTCCCCGTCATTGGTGGTGGCAGCAGGGAGCGCACATAATCGGCAGCTTCAGTCAGTTCTTCCTCCAGTCGTTGCTTCTGGAGCTGCAAATCTTGACTAAGTTGATGCAGCCGGAGTCCGGCACTGACTCGAGCCCTGAGTTCATTCATTTCAATCGGCTTGGAAAGAAAGTCATCTGCCCCAGTGTCCAAGCCCTTGATGCGATCTTCTAAAGCCCCCCGGGATGTCAACAAAATAAAAAAAGTGGTTAATAGCTCCGTGTTAGCCTTGATCTGGCGACAGACTTCTAGCCCATCCATCACGGGCATCATCCAGTCGCAGATAATCAGTGAGGGGAGTAACTTGTGGGCTTTGGCTACGCCTTCCTCCCCATTTTGGGCAACACTGACCTCATAGCCCTGCTTCTGCAGAGTCCTCGTGAGCAACACCCGAATGGTCGGGTCATCATCAATGATCAGAATCTTAACCATAGGGCGGCATCAACTAACTTGCCAGTGAACCCGCAGCTTCAACCGTTTGTAAAAGCCACTCTAAACGGGAAAGTAGCTCTATCGCATCCGTGAGTTGTTGATCACGGGCTTGATCTTCAAGGGTTGCGGCGACGGATTGCATCGCTGTGATGCCCAAGCTACCACTGGCACCTTTGATCCGATGGGCAGATTGCTCCACGCCCCGACAATCCTGAGCTGCGATCGCGGTTTTAATCAGATCAAGATTAGATTGAGTGTCCGTCACAAAGACATCCAGCAGCTCCATTTGAAATTCTGTATCCCCATCAGACAGTTGATGGAGAAATTCCCAATTAATCGGGTTTTCTGAGGGAGGATCGTTCTGATGAGATGGTTCTTGCACGGTTGTCACTTGCGGCTCTGACGGACGATATGTTGAATCCAGTGGTTTAAAATTGCTGACAGATCTTCCTGGGTCACAGGCTTGCTTAAGAAGTCATCCATCCCTGACTCGCGGCATTTTTCTCGGTCGGCAGTTGACGTATTGGCGGTAATCGCAATAACCACAGTCTGTCGGTGCACACCTTCTCGCTGGCGAATCACACGAGTTGTATCATAACCATCCAGAATCGGCATCTGACAATCCATCAGGACAATATCATAAGTGTCTTGATCCATCCGTTGCAGTGCTTCCTGACCATCGCTGGCGACATCGGCCACATAGCCCAAGACCTTGAGTTGTTTCAGGGCGAGTTTCTGGTTGACCTTGTTATCTTCTACCACAAGGATTTTCACCGATGACGGGTGGCCATCATTCTGAAGAGTCGCCTTGATCATAGGGTCATCCTGGGAAATAGTTCAGATTTTCAATACCGCCGTAGACGTTTCTACTCTGCGAAGCACCAGGAAAACACGAAGAATAACAGACCCAGACTCAACCAACCCGGCACCTGGAGCCATTCTAGCCAGCTTAACGGCCAGACGATCAGCACCTTTGTCAACAGTCCACCACTGGCTAGCAATAATACTAAGACGGCAAGGGGCATCAGTCTGCCTCCATCAAAAATATCCAGAATCCGCTGCAGACATCCTAAACGCTTTTGCAAGATCCCAATGCAATCCGGGGTACTGAAAAAATTGAGCCGGATTGCAGGCGACGCTGGGGAGTCAGGCTAAGATGGAAGCTGGTGTGCTCTAAAATATCCCCCTGAGTAACCTTTGTGCTGAATACCTTACTAGCTGATTTTCGCATCATTTTCGAGCGCGACCCTGCTGCTCGTAACTGGTTAGAAGTTCTGTTGTGTTATCCCGGTTTCCAGGCGCTACTGTTACACCGTTTTGCCCATTGGCTTCATGTTCTGGGTTTGCCGTTGATTCCCCGGCTGTTGTCTCACATTGCCCGATTCCTCACCGGGGTTGAAATTCACCCCGGTGCTGTGATTGGCAAATGCGTCTTCATCGATCACGGCATGGGAGTGGTCATTGGCGAAACAGCGATCGTCGGAGATTATGCCCTGATTTATCAAGGTGTCACCTTGGGGGGCACGGGCAAGGAAACGGGGAAACGTCACCCCACCTTGGGAGAAAATGTCGTAGTTGGCGCTGGCGCTAAAGTACTGGGGAATATCCAAATTGGCAGCAATGTTCGGATTGGGGCTGGTTCAGTTGTACTGAGGGATGTACCCTCTGACTGCACCGTGGTAGGCGTTCCAGGTCGGATTGTCTTCCGTTCCGGTGAACGAGTTGAACCCCTGGAACACGGACGGTTACCTGATTCAGAAGCCCAAGTCATTCGAGCTTTGGTGGATCGTATTGAAGCGTTGGAGCAGCAACTCCAGGCTGGGCAATGGGAATCGAGACAGACTCCACCTTCCATTCCTGATTTTGTCCCGCACCATCTTACCGTCCGGGTCAGTGGAGGGGAGCATGCTCTGGTTCCTCAAACTGCTGCACCTTGCTGTGATCTGCGAGATAAGGTCATTGAGGAATTTTTAAACGGAACGGGCATCTAAAGATTGGTGTCTTAAGGATTTACCCACCGAACTGCCCCCTGAAGGGGCTGCTGCTGATCATCAATCCAGCGGGTTTGAGACTCTAGTTGCAGTTCTAGATGATCCACCTGTCTAGGCTGCAGCAATAGGAGGCAAAACATCGGTAGTCGATCCGTGGGGCTGGGTGGCAGGGCTGGGAAAGCCTGATCCTGGTGGGTGCCCCCCGATGTGGGCCAGGTAAATTGCCGGCGGGCAGCTTCTAAGAGATCGTGCCAAGTGGCTCGATCGTCTTGCTGCAAGATGGGAATCGAAGGGGCTGCATCCACCAGACTCAAAGTGCCAGCAATGCGGATTGTTCGCGGGTTGGAGGAAAGTACCAGCAGGCTTGTGCCCAAGGGTTAACGTAAATTTGGGCTGCTTTCTGGCTGCAATTTGCAGAGAGTGGCTATCGATCAAAGAACGGTTGCGATGGAGGGCATGGGCTAGGGGCAATCGCTAGGGAGCGGAGGACATTGGGTTAAAACTTCGAACAGTCGGCAAGGCTCAATAGGTTTTCTCTAAAACCCTATTGATGGTGTACAGTAATAACTTTAAGTACTATACCTAGCAAATCTCTTCCTTCAACCAATAGCGAGACCCTATTATGGTTCGAGAACTCGATCGCCCCAAGCAGACCCATGAATTTCCTGCAACTGCGCCTGCTGCTAACCCTGTCTTCTTTCGAACCTACAGCCGTAAATTTGGCCGACGACGGGAAAGTTGGGATCAGGTGTGCGATCGCACGATTACCGGTATGGCTCGGCTCGGCAAGCTGATGCCCACAGAGGTTCAACTTCTACAGCGAATGCAGGGCGAGATTAAGTCGTTACCCTCAGGACGCTGGCTCTGGGTGGGTGGATCGGAGTGGCTGGAACGACCGGAGAATTTTTCGGGTGCTTACAACTGTACCAGCACCAATGTGGTGGACTGGCGCGCCTTTGGCTTGATGATGGATCTAGCCATGATGGGCTGTGGTACCGGGGCGGTTTTAGAGCCGCAATACATTAGTCAACTACCGCCGATTCGCAATCAGGTACAGGTCACCGTTCAGGGGGCACTCGGGACGACGCCAGCGGCGGCTCGGCGAGAATTGACTGAAGTAGCGATCACAGGGGATCAGGTAACAGTTTGGGTAGGGGATAGCCGCCAGGGCTGGGTGAAGTCCTATCAAACCTTACTGGAACTAGCCAGCGATGAACGCTTTGATGGCCAGGTACAAATCCTGATTGATCTCAGTGATGTTCGACCTGCGGGGGAAGCCCTACAAGGATTTGGCGGGGTTGCCAATCCAATTCGTCTGCCAGGATTGTATGAGCGCTGCGCCGCAATTCTCAATCAGGCGATCGGGCGACAGTTAACCTCCGTTGAGTGCTGCCTGCTGATTGATGAAGCTGCGGTTACCATCGTCGCCGGAAATATTAGACGATCAGCAGGGATGCGCCAGTTTAATAGTGATGACCAACTAGGGGCAACCGCCAAAGATAACCTCTGGCAGCAAGATGAAAATGGCAATTGGCGCATTGATCCCCAACGGGATTCCCTACGGATGGCGAATCATACCCGAGTGTTCCACCGCAAGCCCACCCTAGACGAATGCATTGATGCCGTTCGCAAGCAGTACTATTCTGGCGAAGGGGCGATTCAATGGGCAGGAGAGGCGATCGCTCGGGGGAATTACGATCTGCTCCAAACCCCTACTCAAAAGACAGCCTTCCTGCAAGCCTATAGCCAGGGAGAGGGGGTTCCAATGGCTGCAACAGCATTTGCCAGAGATCCCAACCCATGAATTAGAGCAACGGTTGCAGCGGTATGGTCTCAACCCCTGCGGTGAAATTTTAGGGAGCAATTTTCACTGTAATCTCAGCGAAATTCACTTAAATCGACTCGATCCCAAGAACCTCCAGGAGCAGGAGGATGCATTTACGGCGGGAGCGTTATCGGTGGCCACGCTGCTGAACCATCGGTTTGTGGAGGAGCGCTATCGTCAGTCCCGTGAATTAGACCCGATTGTCGGGGTCTCCTTTACCGGCTTGTTTGACTTCTTTGTCCATGCCTTTGGAGTGGAGTGGCTGGAATGGTGGCAAGCAGGTCGCCCCCAGACAGCAGTTGGGCTAGCCTTCAAACAGAAAGAACAAGAGTACTTAAATCGCTGGCGGGATACGGTGCATCGGGTGATCTGGGACTACTGCGATCGCCATGGAATCAAACGTCCCAATCGCTGCACAACCGTGCAACCCTCTGGAACCAAGTCACTGCTGACCAATGCCTCTCCCGGTTGGCATCCCCCCAAATCCCAACGATTTCTGCGTCGGATTACCTTCCGTAAAAATGATCCAGTGGCCTTAGCTTGTATTGACTACGGCTATCAGGTGGTGCCCTCCCAGTCTGATAAGGACGAAAATGGCCACCTCCTCAATGATCCCTTTGATCCACGGTGTACAGAATGGTTGGTGGAAATTCCCGTGGCCGTGTCCTGGGCGGATCTGCCAGGGGCAGATGCGATCGATGTTTCACAATTTTCTGCCCCAGCACAGATGGATTTCTATATGCAGGTGCAGGGTTGCTACGTAACCCACAACACCTCCGCCACCATTGAACTTCGCGAAGCCGAGGTAGAGGCATTGGGAACTCGCATCTACGAAGCGATTCGGGATGACGAAGGCTATATTTCAGCCGCATTACTGGCTCGATTTGACGATCATCAAACCTTTCCCCGCTTACCCTTTGAGCCGATCAACCGGGCAACTTACCAGCAGTTTCAGCAGGATGTCCTCGATCGTCGCCGTACCCAGGATTTCCAGTCAGCTCTGAATCGTTATGACTCCGGCTACCTCGAAGAAGCTGGTCCTGCGGGGTGCGACTCTGATAAGTGCCTATTACCAGAACAAACACCCAACTCTTAAGGTGGATGCTAGGGATCTGTCAAGAGTTTTAAATAAAAACTAGGGGCTTATCTTTTAGGGGGGCAAACGCATTGGCATCAAAGCGATACAAACTCGCAGGTCTGCCAGCCCCCCTCGATACCTTGACCCCCGTATCCTGCAAAAACCCCAACTTCAGGAGGCGGGAGCGAAAATTAGAATAGTCAGAAAAATTCTCACCCAGAATCGTTGTGTACAGTTGATAAAGATCATTGAGGGTGAAGACTTCGGGGAGAACGTCGAAGGCAACAGGGCTATACTCCAGTTTGTTACACAACCGCCGATGACCATACTGGAGAATGCGATTTTGATCAAATGCTAGGAGCGGCACCTGATCCAGCGGGTACCAGGCAATGCCACTGACCCCATCGGCAATCAGTTCCGCTGCTTCAAATTGCACCAAGGCAAAGTAACTGACCGAGAGATAACGGACGCTAGGGCTGGCAGGCACACCCCTCTCCTGTCGAGGATTTCCAAAGGTGTAAAGCTGCTCTAGGTAGAGGTTTTTAACCCGAATTTTCTCGTCCAGAATCCGGTAAGCAGCATCTTCTAGAGTCTCGCCTTGCCGTACCAAGGTTCCCGGTAGACACCACTGCCCCAGATAAGGCTCCTGTTGGCGCATCACCAGCAGCACCAGAACTCGGTTCAGGGTGGTATCTACCGAGAAAATTACATTATCAACCCCAACTTTAAATGCAGCTAACACCCGTTGTGGGGATGAATCGGCCGTCTTTTTAGAGAAGCGTCCTGACATGAGTACAACTGCTGTTGATGGATATAGGCAGCGATGGGTGGGGGTAATTCTTCCGATTCTCTATTCTCACGATACGCTGTGGACGAGACATTTAGGCCAGGAAGATCGGCGATCGCGACGATGGCTCCCATTCCTTTCAGCTTTTCCAGATGGGCAGCTGTGATCCCATAACCCGGTCGTGGGATCACCAATAGATGCACCCGCTCCAGCAGCTCTGAAATGTGATACCACTGGGGCAGTTGAGCCAGTAAATCAGACCCGATCACAAGGGTGAAATGGGCGTGGGGCCAACGCTGACGGGCGCGTTCCACCGTCTCCAGGGTTCGGGGGCTGCTAAGTTCTGCATAGAGACCCACATTGTTAATCGCTGGCTGAGTTGCAGCAATCAAGAGATGCAGCATCGCCATCCGGTGTTCTAGGCAGGTGGAGTGGGACTTAAAGGGGTTGTCCGCCGCCCACACCGCCACCCAATCAAAGTGCTGGGACAACCAGCGGAGAATGGATTGATGTCCGGTTGTGGGTGGATCGGCACTGGTGCCAAACAGAGCAATGGTTTTCATGGCAGACTAGCAGATTGAGAGGGATTATCAATTCGGGAAAGATGCTGGGTTTGCCGGATCAGCATTTGCAATTCATCAGAGAGTTCTACTGCCGGAGACATCGGATCTTTGAGCTGCTGGGTTGCCAGAGGAAGACTGGCAACGGACATAGCGGTGCGCTGGGCAATCTCAGCCAAGGGTTCAGGGTCATACAGCCGTTGGCCTTGTTTCATCACTAACTGCAACAGCGGGATCTCCCTTGGCAACGGAGATTCTGTTGCGACCCCCAAGCGATCGCCCCGAATCTTCCCCTGAGCCACCTGCCGGAAAATCTGTTTTCGCCCCGGATACGTGATCTTGCCAGGGGATTCTTTCATCACGGCACGACCCTCCAGTTCCACCAGTTTATACACGCCATTGACAGGGTCTCCGGTAACCAGACGAGTTCCCAGGCCATAGCCGTCAATACAGGCTCCGGCGGCTTGCAGATCGGCGATCTGCCATTCATCTAGATCACCGCTGGCAAAAATGGGTACGGTGGGTAACAGGGCTTTTACCTGTTGAGAAAGGGTCACCAAATCGCCGGAGTCTAGACGCACCCCGGCAAGTTGCATCTCACCTGACCGCAGTCTTTGAGCCAAATCACGCGCCGCCGCGATTGTATCGAAGGTATCAATCAGCAGCGGAGATCCTGGGAAATAACGATGAAACGCTGTAAAAGCAGCGGCTTCGGTACCCTCCATTGCGGTTAAGGCCATCACCAACGAATGAGCCATGGTTCCCGCTGGTTTAGAACCAAGTCGTAGGGCTGCCAGAACATTGGAAGTGCCATTAAATCCAGCTGCTAGTGCGGCCCGTGCTGCCCACAGAGAGGCCTGAGGACTAAAAGCCCTGCGGGTACCGAACTCCAATAAGGTTGCCTCGGTACCAGCGATCGCTCGCAAACGAGCTGCTCGGGTAGCAATTAAGGTTTGATAATTAAGGGCATTGAGAAGATAGGTTTCAGCAATTTGGGCTTGCCAAAGGGGGGCTTCGACCCGAAGCAATGGTTCATTGGCGAAGACAGCTGTTCCTTCAGGGACAGCCCACACATCACCTCTAAACGGGGTATCTGTCAGTAAGGACCAAAATTCATCAGGGGCATGGGCAAAGATGTCCGTTGCTTGCAACGCCGTCAGCTGGTTGGGAGCAAACTGCAACTGAGTCAAATAATCTAGAACCTGTTCCAGACCCATGACAATCAGATAGCCAAAGCCTGCTGGCAAACGCCGAACCGTCACTTCAAAACTAGCTCGACTCTGCGCCAAGCCTTCACCAAGGTAACAAGCAGTCATGGTCAGTTGATACAGATCCGTCAGAAGACCATAGTCCTGAGGCTGGATATCCAGGGTTGACTGATTCAAGTGAGCCTCCCTGCGGGGTGGGTGTTTTTAGACACGGGCAATATTCAGTTACCGTTAAATTATAGTTGATTCAACCAAAATTATACCCATTATATTGGGCAATGATTCTGAAAGTATTATTTTTATTGGGTCAATACTGGGCTTTAATCCCTTAGACAGGGCTTAAAATCTGCAATTGTGAGCGTCAGTGGTTATAGTGAAGTACAACATAACCTGGGGTGTATCCAGTGACTGGGGTCTCAGCTGTTAGGGATGCTTTGGCATCCCTGTACCCCTTGATTGCATCTTTAACCGCTCTTAAATATCATTTGTCATAGTCAGGCTGATGGTACAAACTAACAAATAAACGCCATTACAGGATCACGAGTCAGACAGCGTGATCCCCAATTTCATCCACTTGTCCTCAGAGAGAAACCTCCCCATGACACTTCAAACCGCTGCTCAAAAGGCCTGCTATGAAAAAGTAGCAACCTGGCTACAAGAGTTATTCCCCGATGGCTTGATTGCAGAGGAGGAGATTAATGTCTGCATTATCCCGATGGGGTCAGCCTTAGCTGTGGTAGAGGTAGTACCTTGGGACAGTGGCGAGACCTTAGTGCGGGTCTGGTCTAATGTGGTTACGGATATAGGACTTACCTCTGACCTGATGGAGTTCTTACTGCGGCAAAATGTGGTGATGAAGTTTGGAGCCTTTGGTATCAATGAAGATGGTGATATTCGTTTTGAACATGCCATTGTTGGCTCTACCTGTGACAAGAAGGAATTGAAAGCTTCTGTAAGGGCAGTGCTAGAAACAGCGGATCGATACGATGACGAAATTACTACGAAATGGGGAGGACGACGAGCATTGGAAGAACCACCCGTTTAAAGCATGGATCACTAGAGATAGGGTAAAAACCTAAACACGAGACGGTAAATTAGTTTGTGTCAAAGGTCAGAAATCAGGATCTAAATTGGAGGTTAGCGTCGTCGGGCTTTACTAACCATTTTCCGCGACAGGCGCAGCTTCAGCTGAGCTTGAGCTGCCCAGTCTTGGAAGAGACGATAGAAGCTCTGGCGATCGCCCGCCTGGAGCACCGCGGTCTGATCGGCGGTTTCAATCACGTAGGGATAGCCACTGCCAATAATCACCTCCCCGCGAATCCAGTTCACTACGGTTTCCAGCCGTCCGGCATCGTAGATCCAGCGGGGAAACTCCAAGCGTGCGGGGTAGCCATCATGGGTTTTGAGATAGGTAAAAATCAGTGAATCCCTCTGGGATGGATCATAGTCCCTGAGAATGCCTGGACGCTGGCACAAAAAGGCGGGGGTGCGATCGCCCCAGGTCATCCCCCAGTTCAGAAGTTGGGCATCATGGATACTATGGGCTGGGGGTAGCCCCCCGCAATGCTGCAACAACAGGGTAAGGTCATGGGCATAGCTGGTGTCGATATAACCGACCAGGGGGACACGATGGGTTTCACTGGCCTGGAGTAGGCGGCAGATGCACTGAATATAGAAGGCGCGACTCTCGCGGTCAAAGGTATCGGCAAAGGTAACCACCAGGGAACCATCCCAGAAGGCCAGACAGGTTTCACAACCCGCATGATTAGCCATGTACTGGATCAATCGTTCGGTTTCCATCTCAAACCGCCGCATATTCACCTGCCGCTCCGCGAGTTCACCGCTGTTACTCACCTGCAAATCACTGGGGGTGAGAATATCCACGGCAATGTCTTTTTCGTAACTGCCATTGGGGTGATGCGAATTCTCAAACCAGCCAATTTGCACCAGCGCCACTGGAATCGACAGATCTTTGCTGGGGTAAATTTGGGAGCCATCCACGGCAAAAGTAGAAATCCCCAGCAGGCGATCGCGCACCCAGGCTAAACTCTGCTCCCGACTCTGCCACACCGGTTCAAAGTCCATTAACCAATTGGGGGACGCTGCCCAGGATTCTAGGGGTCGGGCTCCCGGATCGGCGATTTCCTGGAGTTGCTGGGTCACGACCTCTGAGGAGCGTTGTCCTAAGGTCGTCAGCCCTTGACGATATTGCTGCAACAGTTGCCGCGATTGGTGGTCAAAGTTCTGAAACTCAGCTTGTTTGGCTTGCAGGAGCGCTAAAATTTGGGACGGTTTGAGGGGCATCGGCAAAGCTCTCTGAACAGGATAGCCATCGTCAAAAACCTTGGTGCGATGGCGTGTCAGGCAGTCTCCCAGAATCAGCGTTTGACAGTCTAATCATCTCCTGAATCTGCCTGACTAGCGCTATCAATCACCATCTAGGGTGCTTGCGCCTCGATTACTCGGGTCGATTTAACCAGATCCCCCGGAGGCCAGCCATTTGAGCGGCAACATAATCTTCTCGCAGGCTGTCCCCAATATGCCAGGCGGCGGCGGCAGGGCACTGGTGTTTAGCCAGCGCCACCTGAAACACTTGGGGTTGGGGTTTAGCGCTCCCCACCTCCGTGGAAATGGTGATGGTGGCAAAGTAGGGACGGAGTCCTAACACCTCCAAAACCGTGTAGAGACGACTATCAAAATTAGAGAGAATCCCCAGGGGAATCCCCTGAGCCAGCCAGGACTGCAAGGTGGGAATCACATCTGGATAGAGATACCAGGGAGTCGCCGTCGCAAAGTGATGATAAAGCTCGGTGAACAATGCCTCAAAGTCCGAGATCTGATCCAAAAGCCCCACCCGCTGG
This sequence comes from Neosynechococcus sphagnicola sy1, assembly GCF_000775285.1. Lineage (NCBI taxonomy): Bacteria > Bacillati > Cyanobacteriota > Cyanophyceae > Neosynechococcales > Neosynechococcaceae > Neosynechococcus > Neosynechococcus sphagnicola. The sequence continues at coordinate 105,482 of NZ_JJML01000002.1, forward strand.
AAGGTTTGGGCCGCAATCGCCCGCCACCAGCGGTATTCCTGCTGGGGAATCTCAGCCGCCGCTACCCCTGGAAACGCCGCCGCCGAACTACTCTGAAAACTGGCAAAAAACGCGGAGTTCAGCGCTGGTGCAGAAGCCTCAATACCGAATTCAGCCGCGATCGCCGCATAGATAGCGCCTACACTGCCCTGTATGCCAAACAGCGTCCCCACGGCATCGACAAAAATCACCTGGGGTGGGGTGGCTGGCAGGGGAATCTCGGCCAGAGTGGCATAGTGATCCGTAGGGGGAACGGCTGGAAACCCCGGGGCAGTACTCATTGTCTTAAGGCATCCACTAGGGGGCGCGTGATCCAGCTGAAGCCAACCTTGAGTTGATGATCCAGGGTTGGCAACCGCGCCAGATAGAGCAGCCGCCGCACCAGATGTGCCATGGGGCCATCCAGGGTGACTCCCAGTCCTGCAAAGGTGGCATTGTCAGTCCCCAGGGTCATCATTTCCCCCAAATGCAGGTAACGGAAGGGCAATAAGGGTCGTCCCGTCAGGCTGGCCCAGAGATTCCACCCTGCATAATCTGCTTGTTGAAACGCGACTTGGGCAGTGGCGGGTACCTGCTGACCTTCGGCATCTCGACAGTCCGCCATATCTCCGAGGGCAAACAGATCCGGATAGTCGGGCAATTGCAGGGTCGAAGCAATCAGTAACTGTCCCCGCTGATTCTTCTGGACGGGCAAGGTCTGAATCACGGGGTGCATTTTGGTACCCACCGTCCACAGCACCAGATCCACGGGGATGGTATCGGTCTGACCTTGATGGGTGAGGGAAATTTCATCGCCGGCGATCGCCGCGATGGTGGTCTCTAGATCGACCCAAACCTGTCTCTGGGAGAGGGCACGTTGGGCGGCCTCTCGATTAAACTCGGGAGCGGAGCGCAAAATTTGGCAGCCTTGCTCAATCAGTCTCAGTCGTCCTCGCCCTTGCAGGCGGTCTGCCAGTTTACACGCCAACTCAACGCCACTGTACCCCGCCCCCACCACTGCTACACGAATCTTCTCAGCAGGGGATGCTTCCAAAACCCGCAAGGCTGCTTCCAGACGCTGGGCATCGGCCAGCACCCGAAAGGGCAGGGCATATTCGGCAGCTCCAGGCACCAGATCCAGGGGACTTTCCCCACCAAGGGCCAACACCAACTTGTCGTAGGGGAGATCGGCCTCGTCCTGGAATTGCACCGTTTTTGCCTGTAAATCCAGGCCGATCACCGCAGCCTGACGAAACCGTACCCCGGTGTTGGCAAGCAATTCGGAGTAACTCGGGGCAATTTCCCAGGTTTGGAGTTCCCCTGTCACTAACTCATAAAGCAGGGGGGAAAACAAAAACCGATCGCGCTGATCCACCAGCACAATTTCGGGAGGCAACGTCTCAATGTCTGCATGTCCTAGTTGGGTTTCCCAGGGCAGCTGACTCAAGCGCAGGGCGGTATGGAGCCCCCCAAAGCCACCGCCAAGAATACAAATCCGTTTTGGTTGTTGAGTCATCGAAAACCTCTGGGAAACCCTGCCGTTCCAGGGCAGGGATGGATAGGAGCGGCAATTGAGCGGTATCTCCTTCGGAGAGGCTCCGCGAACGATGCCGGGAAAATTGCCATACAAATTAACACTTTCACAGTCAATATATTAGAGTGTGAAATATGGAAACAGCTTTCAAATACCGTTTCTATCCGACTCCTGAGCAAGAATCCTTGCTGAGAAGAACGCTTGGCTGTTGCAAAAAGAAGCGCCATGGCGGCTCTATGGTTAAAAACTCGGAAGTTGTCTAATGCAATTTCTGATGCTGGATGGAGCGAGATGACCCGCCAACTAGACTACAAAGCCAAATGGTATGGTCGCACCTTTGTTCAGCTTGACCGTTGGTTCCCTGGTTCTAAAACTTGCTCTCAGTGTAGGCATAAAGTTGAACAGCTGCCGTTGAAGATTCGTGAGTGGGATTGTCCGAAGTGCGATGCTCACCATGATCGAGAGGTGAATGCGCTTGCCCCTTGATCGATGACTTATGGATTCTGATCCAACCACTGACCTAATTTACCGTCAAACCCTGCGGATGCAGCAGGTTCAGTCTCCGATCATTCCGGTGGTAGCGCAGCTGGTTCGCAACTGTCCCGGCACCATTTCCCTCGGACAAGGAGTGGTTGATTACGGCCCACCCCCGGCAGCGATCGCGGCTATTTCGGAGTTTCTGACCAGTGATCACCCGCACCAGTACCAGGCAGTGTCAGGGATTCCAGCACTCCAAAGGGCAATCTCGGCCAAGTTGCACCTCGAAAATGGCATCCCTGGAGGTGAGCAAACCCAGGTTGTGGTCACTGCCGGAGCCAACATGGGGTTCATGAATGCAATTCTGGCCATTACCAGCCCCGGCGATGAGGTGATTCTCCCAACACCCTACTACTTCAACCACGACATGGCGATCGCGATCGCGGGTTGTCAGGCAGTGTGCGTCCCCACCGATGCCGATTACCAGCTCCAGCCGCAGCTACTGCGACAGGCAATCACAGCCAAAACTCGAGCCATTGTTACCATCTCACCCAACAACCCGACGGGAGCGGTTTATCCGGCGGCGACGTTGCAACAGGTGAATGCCCTCTGTCGAGAGTATGGATTTTACCACATCAGTGATGAAACCTACGAATATTTCACCTATGACGGCATGCAACATTTTTCGCCAGGTTCAATTCCAGGCAGTGCTGCACATACGATTTCCCTCTATTCCCTCTCCAAAGCCTACGGGTTTGCCAGTTGGCGGATTGGGTACATGGTGATTCCAGGGCACCTCTTGCCATCGGTAGAAAAAATTCAAGACACGATGTTAATTTGTCCCCCCGTGATTTCCCAGTATGCGGCGGTGGGGGCACTGCAAGCAGGATCTACCTATTGTCGAGACCAACTGAGGGCGATCGCCAGAGTACGACAGATGATCCTGACCGAGCTAGCCAAGCTTCAGGATCTTGTCACTCTACCCCCCCGCAAGGGGGGCTTTCTACTGTTTCTTGAAGGTGCATACAACTTTATCAGCCATGACGCTTGTAGAAAAACTAATCCAGGAATACCAAGTTGCGGTTATCCCTGGCGAAACCTTTGGGATGTCAGAGGGCTGCTATCTCCGCGTTGCCTACGGGGCACTGCAACCCACAACTGCCTTCGATGGGATTGGACGGCTAGTGAAAGGACTGCAGCGATTGATCTAAATTTCTCTAGGTCACATACCCCGGAGATTGTTGCGACCAGTATCACGTCACTGGGGATGATTTCGGAATGGCAAAGGTCAGGGAGGGGTGGGATCAAGTCTGAAAAGTCGGGTTCTGATCTGTCCAGGACGGCCATGGGACAGGGGTTATTAACCTCCGTCGAAGTCAAACGATGTAGACCCCTCAATCTGCCTGTGGTTAATTGGATGGATGACAACCTTTTGCTCTGTGGCGCTCTGGCCCATGACGTTGAGTCGGCTAAGGGTAGAATGCCCATTAAACTGGCGCCCTCTTAAACCTCTGCCAAGGCGATTAAAGCTCTCTTTATCGGGTATGAGCTGGTCAAAGCCATTGATTGAATTACACTGTTGAGTTAAAAACCTTCCTCATTACTTCCTCGCGCGAAAGTGAAATCAACGCATGGCTAAACAGTTGAACTTGCTAACACCCGCTCAGGTAATCCCAACTGCGTTGCACATTGAGATGCAACGCTCTTACCTGGAATATGCCATGAGCGTGATTGTTGGCAGGGCGTTGCCGGACGCCCGGGATGGTCTCAAGCCTGTCCATCGCCGCATTGTCTATGCCATGCACGAACTGGGGCTGACCCCCGATCGCCCCTTTCGTAAGTGTGCCAGGGTAGTCGGGGATGTTTTGGGGAAGTATCACCCCCACGGAGATCAGGCAGTTTACGATGCCTTGGTGCGCATGGTGCAGGAGTTTTCCAGTCGCTATCCCCTCTTAGCAGGGCATGGCAACTTTGGGTCGGTGGATGATGACCCCCCGGCGGCGATGCGGTACACCGAAACCCGACTGGCGGCGATCGCCCACGAGGCAATCCTCGCTGAGATTGGAGATGCCACCGTTGACTTTATTGGTAACTTTGATAACTCCCAGCAGGAACCGACGGTTTTACCAGCTCAACTGCCCCTGCTGCTGCTGAATGGTAGTTCCGGCATTGCAGTGGGCATGGCAACGAATATTCCACCCCACAATCTGGGAGAAGTGGTGGATGGTTTAATGGCCCTCATCGATCGCCCTGACCTGAGTGATCAGGACTTACTGAAACTGATTCCTGGCCCGGATTTCCCCACCGGCGGGGAAATTGTCAGTACCGATGGCATTCGGGAAGCCTACACCACAGGGCGAGGGAGCATTCCAGTGCGCGGCGTGGTGCAGGTGGAAGAAGTACAACCAGGCCGGGGTCGCCACCGCCGAGCCGCCCTGGTGGTCACGGAACTACCCTATCAGGTCAACAAGGCCGCCTGGATTGAGAAGGTCGCAGATCTGGTGAATCAAGGCCGATTGGAAGGGGTGGCGGATATTCGAGATGAGAGTGATCGTGACGGCATGCGGGTGGTGATTGAATTAAAACGGGAGATCCAACCCGCCGCCCTGCTCAATGAACTCTATCGCCAAACCGCGCTGCAATCGAATTTTGGGGCGATTCTCCTCGCCTTGGCAGAGGGGCAACCCCGGCAGATGCCCCTGCGGGAGTTGCTCCAAATCTTTCTGCAATTCCGGGAGCAAACCCTATCCCGTCGTTACAACCATGAACTCGACAAATCGGAACAGCGTCGTCACTTGTTAGCAGGGATGTTGGCGGCATTGACGAATTTGGACGGCCTGATTGAGATTCTCCGCCAGGCACCGGATGGCACCACTGCCAAGACCCGCCTTCAGGAACAATTTCAACTCAGCGATCGCCAGTCTGATGCCATTCTTGCCATGCCCCTGCGACGACTCACGGGTTTAGAACGCCAAAATTTACAGACGGAATTTGAGGAACTCACCCAGCGAACAACTGAGTTACAGCGTCTCTTGGGCGATCGCCGAGAATTGCTCAAAGCCCTGAAAAAAGACCTGCGTTCCCTGAAGCGTAAGTATGGCGATCGCCGCCGTACCCGGATTCTGGGTCAAGCCGATCCAGCTGGCGGCCAGGGAGCGATGGTTAAAGATCCGCCTCCGGCTATGACACCGCCCCCCCGTAGTCACACCCCCCAGCGCCCCTCCGAAAGCAGTGAGCCACCATCGCTGCAAGAGTACACCCCGGAGCCAGAAGCCACCGTCGTGGAACTCACCCAGCGGGGATATATCCGCCGCCTGACTCCCAAAGCCTTCCAGCGACAACAGCGACCCAGGACCAGCCTCCCCGCACCAGAAGACTGCGAGGATGCCGTGATTCAAGCCCAACCCGCTGACACGGCTCAAGAGTTACTGGTGCTGACCCGCAGTGGCAAGGCTTATACCCTTCCCGTCGAGGAAATTCCCTCGGGGCGGAATGGTCGGGGAACCCCCTTGATTAGTCTCCTACCGACAGCGGCCCAAGGAGATCCCGAGGCGATTGTGCAAACCCTGGTACTGCCAGGGGCACTGGAGGGGCTGGATCTCTTACTGCTATCCCACCAGGGACGGATTAAACGTATTCCCCTCCTAGAGTTTACCCACCTCACAGGCCGGGGCTTGATCGGGATGAAACTGAAGCCAGGGGATACTCTAATTCATGCCAGTCTGGTACAACCTGCAACCCAGTTAGTCCTGGCTACCTCCAGTGGCCGCCTGCTGCGCTTTGAGGTGAATTTAGACCAGCTACCTGTGATGGGTCGGACAACTCAAGGCTTGGCAGCCATGCGCTTAGGCAGCCAGGAACAGTTAGTGGGTTGGGCGATGGTAGATCCCCAGGTGAACCTGTTGTTAGTTTCCCAACAAGGGTATTTGCAAGCACTTCCCCTCCAGCGACTGCGCCTTGGCAAGCGGGGAGAACTGGGTACCCAGGTGATGCAGTTTGCCAATCGTACGGATGAGTTGGCTGGATTTCTACCCCTATTGCCCGAGGCAGGCGTGCTGCTACAAACCACTACGCAGCGGTTAATCCGCCTGCCCCCGGAAAGTCTTTTCCCCGAAGGGGTGGAAATCGATCCTCTCGGTCTTCACTACGTCGGCGATCGCCTCATCCAAGCCGATCAGGGAGAGCGAATTCTCGCGGTCATTCCCCTGATCCCGCATCGATAGGCATCCACTCCCGAAATAGCGTCTCTCCAAAGCCAGTGTTTGTACTTACTAGTCTGAGGTTGTACCCTGGTTATTAAGCCCCTCGGCAGCGATCGGCAACCGGAGAATCCAGATTTATCCACGCTGCACCTTGGGCACGTCTGGGTTCAATGCATCCGCTGTCCTTGCTGAGCATAGCCTGCAACCTTCACCATCATGGAAGCCCCTCTGGAATTAACCCTGCAAATGGTGATGACTGTGATGGCAGGCATCAGTGCTCAAGTGTTGGCAGACTTTCTCAAGGTTCCCGGCATTGTGTTCCTACTGCTGTTTGGGGTCTTACTCGGCCCCGATGGGTTTGGGTGGCTCCATCCCAGTCTGCTAGGCACGGGTCTGGATGTGATTGTTGCCCTCTCCGTGGCAGTGATTCTCTTTGAGGGGGGTCTTCAACCTAGAATTGCGGGACTTGGGCCAGATCTCCGCCAGTCTCCGTAACTTAGTCACCCTGGGAACCCTGATCACCTTAATCGGCGGGAGTATGGGGGCTCACTGGCTGAGCGAATTTCCTTGGCCGATTGCCATCCTTTACGCCTCTTTGGTGGTTGTCACCGGGCCAACCGTCATTAGCCCGCTGCTCAAACAGGTTCAAGTGGATCGTCAGGTTGCGACTCTGCTCGAGTACGAAGGTGTCCTGATTGATCCCATCGGAGCCATCCTAGCCGTGGTGGTGCTCAACATTATCATTAGCGGCGACATGCACCCCTTGGACATCCTCAGTGGCGTGGGCATGCGCGTGGGCATCGGGGCTGGCATTGGCATTGTCGGCGGCTGGCTCCTGGGTTGGATCTTAAAACGAGCCAAGTTTCTATCTGAGGATCTCAAAAACCTGGTAGTGCTAGCAGGGCTCTGGGGACTATTCGGTTGGGCGCAGATGCTGCGGAGTGAGTCAGGACTGATGGCAACCGTAGTAGCTGGAATTATGCTCAGAGTCGCGGCGGTTCCAGAAGAGCGGCTGCTGCGGCGGTTTAAAGGGCAGCTCACGGTGCTGGCTGTTTCGGTGTTGTTTATTTTATTGGCCGCCGATCTCTCCATCGCCAGTATCTTTGCCTTGGGGTGGGGGGGGTTGCTGACAGTTGTATTCTTGATGTTGGTAGTACGGCCTATCAGCATTGGTCTGTGTACAGGGAAGAGTGACCTCAACTGGCGGCAGAAACTCTTTATGAGCTGGATTGCCCCTCGGGGGATTGTGGCAGCTTCCGTGGCTTCTTTATTCGCGATCTCCTTAACCGAACACGGCATCAATGGGGGAGATGCGATTAAAGCCCTTGTGTTTCTCACCATCTGTCTCACCGTCATTCTCCAGGGACTCACGGCGCGATGGGTAGCAACCCTGCTACGGATTACATCGATAGATCGTACCGGAGCTGTGATTGTGGGCTGCCATCCCCTGAGTTGTCTATTGGCGCGTCTCTTTCAAGAACGAGGCGAACCCGTTGCCTTAATTGACACCAACCCGGAGGCCGCCGATCTGGCAGAACAGGAAAAACGTGCCATTTTTCGTCAACAGTGCCCTTGATACGGCTGTTTTGGAAAAGGCGGGATTGTCCTCTGTGGGAACCTTTTTGGCGATGACGAACAATGGTGAGGTCAATCTCGTGCTGGCGCAACGGGCTGTAGAGGAGTTTCATCCCCCCCACGTACTAGCGGTATTCCCCCGCGATCCTCAGGTAGGACGTGGAACGACTCCTAGCAAGGTCAATCAGGCTTTTCTCCCCGATCTGATGATCAAAACCTGGAATCAGTACTTAATGGATCGGGATGTCAAATTGGGGGAAACGATCCTCAGTCAAGAGCATGAATTAGGCTTCCAGACGGCCCATATTCAAGCCTTAATCCACTCAGGGGATCTCATCCCCCTGTTGTTGGAACGAGAGGGACGGCTTCAGATTGTACCCGTAGGGGAGATCTGGCAAACGGGCGATCGCCTGATCTATCTCTTATATGCACCCAAACCCAAACTCTTGAAGCTGCTCTCAGGCTCGAGCCAGCCCCGTCTAACCTTGGAAAAACTCCCTGAAATCGAGGACATTAGCCTTCTGACCCCAGCTCTAGAGCCATCGTTAGAATAATGGGCTGATTCGCCAGCTTAAATGTCCCGCAATCCTCCAGAGTTGAGCCATGGCTGCCCTCCTCCAGCCCCATCCAATCCAACGGCGACCACCTCTGTGATCTCCGTACCTGCACCTCGTGAGTGAAATCACAGCAGCTTTATGAAGTCTTCATAAAAACTGGAGGCATGCGGTTGTGAAATTTACTATGTCCAACTCTATAATCTTGGTTCAGCCAGCGCCCTTACATCCAGCTGTCATTAACCCTCCACCCCTGCAACCCCAGAATTTTTGGATGGCCGCCTCAGCCGGACTGTTACTGCTCCTGACAGGGGTGGCAATTTATGCCCATCTCAAAAGAAGTCGGCAAGAAAACTTGATGCGGTTTGAAAAGGTTAAAAACCGAGAACTGCAAAAGCGCTTAAAGCTGGCCTTAGAAACCATTGGCAAGATGGAACAAAATCCAGACTTGATCCACTCGCGGGAGTTCAACCTCGATTACCTGCGGATGCGCATGGATGAGGAAATCTTTCATTACATTATTGTCAACCAGATCAAGGTGAAGATCCGCAGCAAAATTGCCACGGCCCTGCGTCCCCATCAGGCAGATGAAGGCCGGATCGGCATTGCCAGCATCGCCAGACAGGTCGATGAGATGTTTGATATTGAGTACCAAGTGGGGACACGATCCCAATCGGTGAAGCAAGTTTTGTTTCGGGTGCGGATTCGCCTGACCAAAATCCCCATTCAACCCACCTTGGAAACCGTGGCACAGGTTGTAGCGTGTATTGAAACCTTTCTGAGTCCCACGGACAAGCAAGACCATTGGCAATCGACGATTCAGGGGCAGATTGTACAGATGCGTTGGGACCAAAAAGCCAGACCGACTCCCCTACTAATTGTGGAGCAGTCCACCGAGGGAGCAAATGTCCCGTTGCGCACAGCCCGTAGTTTTGCCCATAGCTAAACCACTCATGGGGAACCAGGGTGAACAGTGAGACCGACCACCCATCTCGAGTGCTAGACTGGTGGGCTGCCAATTTTTAGTGCATGGCGGAACAATTTAAAGTTTGATAGCGGGTGATTGTTGGAGGGGTTGAACACCTTCCCAAAATCTTGACAGACCACTAGGGCTGATGACTGCGACGAAACTCCGTAATCTGGTCTGCGATGTCTAGGAGGGATTGGGGCATGGCTGGCCCGGTTAAGATAATGTCAATATGCTGAGGCCGCTTCCCTAAAAAAGCCAGTACCTCTACTTCGGGAATCAGCCCGAAGTTAATTGCCAGACTTAATTCATCGAGCACCACCAGGGAATACTGACCGCGAAGCACCACATCCTGGGTATATTGCCACAGATCGGTAAGAGACTGAGCTTCCTCTTGATCCAGATGGGGCGTATCGATACATCGCGGCAGGTTACAGCGAATCCACTGCAAATTTTGGCCAAGCTGAATGGGATGCTCATGACCTTGCCCAATCCCACCTTTCAGGAACTGAACAACAAGTACAGATGTTCCATGGCCCGCAATTCTCAGGGCTTGAGCCATGACGCTGGTGAAAAAGCTCCGGTGAGAACAGGTGAAAACCTGGACTAAACCTTCAACGTGATAGGCTGACAGACCCGTGGAATTGCAGGTGGGAGATTCTAGCTGAGAAACCATAGGATCATTGAGAATTGAGAAGATTTAGGAACAGGAATAGACGGGTTAAATCAGTCGAACCAACAAAATATAGCGCTTTTTACCGATTTCTCCCTTAATAAACCACTAGATATATGTATCCGTCAATAGCAAGCACGGGCGTACCAACTGGAGGGCAAAGCCGCGATTTTGAGGGGAACAACAGCTACCGCTAGCTGCTGGAGTAGGGGTGCTGTATCCTAAGCAAGGTTTTGGAAGCCTCAATTTTCCTCGTTTTCCAAAGTTTTGCACTTGTTCTTTTCACCTTGTTAAGGGGTTTCACCATGGTCTGGCAGCGTACTCAGGATCGACAACCGGATCAACTCCGTTCGATGTCCTTTGAGCGAGGGTTTACAAAATTTGCAGCTGGTTCTGTTTTGACCCGTTGCGGTGATACCCAAGTGCTCTGCAACGTCACGATTCGCCCTGGTGTCCCGAAGTTTTTGGAGGGCAAAGGTCAAGGTTGGCTCACCGCTGAGTACCGGATGCTGCCAGGGGCAACTAGTCAGCGCCAAGAGCGGGAATTTTTGAAGCTCTCAGGGCGAACCCAGGAAATTCAGCGATTGATTGGCCGCAGTCTGCGGGCAGCATTAGATCTGGAGCGACTAGGGGAGCGGACGATCATTGTGGATGCGGATGTTTTGCAGGCGGATGCCGGTACCCGCACCACAGCGATTACGGGGGGATTCGTGGCACTGCATGATGCATTAAATCCATTGATAGAACAGGGGGAATTACCTCGATCGCCCCTTCGTTGTCAGGTGGCAGCTATCTCCGTTGGCTTATTACAGGCACAACCAATGTTGGATTTGGACTATATCGAGGATGTCGCTGCGGAGGTTGATTTGAATGTGGTCATGAACGATGGGTTAGGTCTAATCGAAGTTCAAGGAACCGCCGAGTCAGGTAGCTTTACCCGCAACCAACTGACACAGATGCTCAACCTGGCAGAAACAGGGATTCAATCCCTCTTCCAACTACAATCTCAGGCTCTCCAAGTCTCTGCTTAGTTTTAGGAGGCAGAGCCACTCAGATCTGCTGCTCCCGTCTCTGTTAAGGGGGAAGCTGCTGCCAGCTGTTGCTCGCGATCGCGCCTTCGCTTTTTGGCATAGAGTTGAATGATTGCGCCCATGGCCACAATCATGGCTACCATACCCCAGGCTGTGATGTCTGTGGGCAGACTATTTTTAAAGATAGCTAGGAGCACAATCATCACCAAGAGAACGGTTGGGACTTCGTTGAGCCAGCGCATTTGCTGACCGCTCCAGTGACATTGATCAACAGCTAACTGCTTCATCAGGCGACCACAATAGTGGTGATAAGCAATCAAAAGGACGACCAACGCCAACTTCACCTGGAGCCAAATGTCATGGAGAACCTCGGGTTCGGTGATCAATAACCCCACAGCCATGGCAACGGTTAACACCATTCCAGGGGTGGTAATCAGGTTGTAAAGGCGCTTTTCCATGAGCTGGTACTGCTCTTTGAGGATGCTTTGGGCTGGCTCTGGACGTTCCTGGGCTTCAACATGATAGACAAATAGCCGTACCAGATAGAACAATCCTGCGAACCAGACCACAATGCCGACGAGATGGAATGCCTTAAACCAGTAATACGTCATGCCTAACAGACTCTCCAGAACAGGGGGCGATGCCTCAGGAAACCGTGTGCTTGAATAGGGTGTCTAAGTAAACTCGAGCCGTCCGGCGATCGCTGTCTCCATTTTGCAGCAAAAACAGAGAAAGGGCGGCTGAGAAAACGCGATCTTGATCCCAGTCTGGATGAGTTTCCAGGTAACCTTTCAGCGACTCATGAAGAGGTTCAGGGATTTCGGCCAGAATACTAACAGTTGCGTGCATCTCAATATTCCCGCTAAAAACTATGTCCAGGCTTACACCTGGGCAGTACGGAAAGCAGGGCGGGGTGGATACCGCTTTCCTCAAGGATATTCAGACAGTTCGACATTTACCGTTCTCTTCCTGCCCAGTCACCGGAGACAGAGATGGGGCAGGAGCCGTTTGCTGCTGGAACGGACTGGGTTATTTTACTAACAACAAAAGTGACCCCTACGCTGGGCTTCATCGCCATCACTGAGAGTTAATTTGCTGTTGTCGCCCCATTGTGCGCTGAGGCTCATGGGTTGTCAATGCTGCAAAATGTTACGAGTACTGATATCCCAAAACAACTTCAACGCAAGCATAAGGGTTTGACGCCCATCTTTGTTACATTCTTTTACATAAATCGCGGCTGCCGCCCTCTCAGGAGGGAACCCGAAAAAAATCCCCAGCAATCCTATCTAACCCTGATGGCTACGTTTGCACCTGTGGAAAACATCCCCTAATCTGTGGAAAACTCCTTGGTAATCTGTGGAATTCCTGTGGAATGTCTGTGGAAAACTTCAGCGAATGATAAGAATTACAAAAAACCTGCAAAGTCAGGATTTAGAGAAATTAGGGCTTGGGGAAACTGTGGAAATTGTGGAAAACTTCACAGAGAGATGCACTTACCCCCTGCATAGAACCTGCGGAGCTGGGGAATGGCTGCGGCTACCTGACGAGAACAGGAATGAGATACAAAACTTCAGATACTTCTCTCCCTTGTTTGCAGGAAAGGGGTACTGACAGTGGCATGATATTGAATTAAAACAGCTTAATCTTGTCAGCAAATAATCATCATCAGCTTTGCAGGCCTGCCGATTTGGTCAGGCCTGGTGATTGATTTGCTGCTAGACCCTGCGTAAAATGCTGGCCTGCTTTGAGGACATTTAGCCTTTTTAGCGCTGGGGGATTGAGTTGTGCACCAAAACGCCACATTTTTAAGGAGAACCATGCTTAAGAGATACATCTGGCTGGCTGTGGCCACTGTATTCTTTGCGTTTCAGATCGCGACTGGGGGGGCCTTCGCCGCTGAATTGGATGCGGCAACCCGTACCCTTCCGCTGAATACCAAGGGAGACACCATTGTCCTGAGCCTCAAACAGGTCAGCGAAGGAAAACGCTTATTCAACTATGCTTGTGCTCAATGTCATGTGGGTGGGATTACCAAAACGGATCCCAATGTGGGTCTCGATCCAGAAGCCCTGGCACTGGCAACCCCCGCTCGCAATAATATTGCTGCTCTCGTTGACTACATGCAAAATCCCACAACCTATGATGGGGCTCAGGAAATTGCAGAGCTCCATCCCAGCAAGACGAGTTCCGATATTTTCCCGAAAATGCGGAACCTCACAGACTCTGATTTGGTAGAAATCGCAGGGCATATTCTGTTGCAACCGAAGGTCGTCGGGGATCAGTGGGGAGGCGGGAAAGCCGTCCGCTAGTCAGGGATTGACCTGCTAGTTTCAGAAGACTGTTCTGCACTTTATTTATGATGTGTCCCTTATATTCCCCAGGTCTCTGGATGATTGTCTTGACCATCTGGCTGGCAGGAATGGCCTTCCCTCACCCCGCTGTTGCGGCTGGTGTTGATCCCTATGTAACCCGCTATCTCAGGGTGACTGAGCCGATTGCCTTGCCACTGAATGATCAGGGGCAAACTCGCCTGTTTTCCCCTGCAGACCTGTCGGTTGGCAAACGTTTGTTTGGGCAAAATTGCCAGACTTGCCATGTGGGTGGCACCACCCTGCCGAATCCACAGGTATCCTTGTCCTTGGCAGATCTGCGGGGGGCGATGCCTGCCCGAGATCGCATTGATCCCTTGGTTGCCTATTTTCGTCAGCCCATGACCTATGACGGTAGGGAAGTCGCTGATTGGTGTCGTTCTGTGCCTGAAAGCTGGATGTCCCAGGCAGAAGTCGAAAATTTGGCGGCTTTTGTGCTGAAAGCTGCCCAGTCGGCTCCGGGGTGGGGAACGGAAACCTTTGAGTGATGAGCTACTGGCGCAGGAGGTAGGACTCCTGTCGCTGTTGGCTCCAGCCTCAGAGCCTTGTCTCTGAGGGTTTTCTCCCTAAAATGTAGAAGGGAATGTGTTTTTGAGATGCATCCATTCAGCATCGGTATCTGAATGAGACCGTGTTACAAGTTGTTTGAAAGAGAGAGGAGAACGATTTTGAAAAGACTGCTTTCAGTGATCCTGTTGGCGATCGCTTTGGTGACCGTGGCCTTTGGCCGTCCTGCCTGGGCAGGTGATGAGGTTAGTGGCGCGAAGGTGTTTAGTGCCAACTGTGCTGCTTGCCACATGGGCGGTAACAACGTGATTATGGCGAACAAAACCCTGAAGAAGGAAGCCCTAGAGAAGTATCAGATGAACTCTCTAGATGCCATCATGACTCAGGTCAAAAATGGTAAAAATGCGATGCCTGCCTTTGGCGGTCGTTTGACCGCCGCTCAAATTGAAGATGTAGCTGCCTATGTCTTGGGTCAATCGGGCAAAGGTTGGTAGTTTGATCAAGGAACGGGTGGACAAATTCTGAGGAGACGACTGCTGGTTTTCTGAACTTTGCCAACCTAACCCTCTCTGGTTTTCTGGGGAGGGTTCTGTCTTCAAACCATGGGAGTATGTTCTGCGATGTATAACTCAGAGAGCTTTACTCAACTGACGTTTCACTACGTCAACGGCGAAAAGGAAGCGTTTCAAGTTTATCTGCCCGAGGATGCCACAGAGGCTGACCTGAATGTCCAAGAACAGGTGCAGCGCTTTCTCGATCAACGGTGGTGGATTTTCCATCTGCCAGATGAAACGGTTTGTATTCAGGCAGAAACGGTGCTGAAGGTGGACATCCGACCCGCAGTCCTAGCCTATCGAGATGGGATGGTGTTTCCGGATGCCCAACGGGTCAGTGCCCTCAATCGGATGCATTCTGTTCGGGTTGGATAATCCTATGACCTCTGCTGTGAGTTTGCTTCGTACTCTTTCCTACGATCTGCCCCTGCTCCAAGCCAACCTGGAGCGACTGCTGGCACCCCTCGGCGGTATGGCTGCCTTTGTGAAGCCGGGAGATCGTGTACTACTAAAACCCAACTTGCTCACCGGTGCCCGTCCGGGCAAGGAGTGTACAACTCGCCCCGAACTGGTTTACAGTGTAGCCCAGCTGGTACAGGCGGCGGGTGGTCAGCCGTTCCTCGGGGGATAGTCCTGCCTTTGGCAGTGCTCGGGGGGTGGCAGTGGCGAATGGCTATCAATCCCTGCTCACGGACTTAGGGTTACCCATTGTTGACTTCCATGGTCACCGCTACCAAACCGCTAGTGAAACCCATAACCATCTGCTGCTGTGTAAGGAGGCGATGGAGGCGGATGTGGTGATCAACCTGCCGAAGCTGAAGTCCCATGTGCAACTCACCCTGACTCTGGGGGTGAAGAACTTATTTGGCTGTGTCCCTGGCAAAATGAAGGCCTGGTGGCATCTGGAAGCAGGCAAAGATAGCCAGCGCTTTGGAACGATGCTGGTGGAGACGGCGCGGGCGATCGCCCCAAATTTGACCATTCTGGATGGCATTATCGGCCATGAGGGCAATGGCCCCAGTGAGGGAGATCCTCGTCTTCTGGGAATTCTGGCAGCCTCTACCGATGTCTTTGCCCTGGATCGCACCATGGTCGAGATCCTTCAGGTCGATCCCTTGGTGGTGCCCACGGTGGCAGCGGCGCAGCGATTGGGTATCTGTCCCGATGGATCTGGGATTACCTTTCCCCTGCAGCATCCCCAAGAAATGCTAGTTTCCGATTGGCGCTTACCTGAGGAATTGGTGCCCATCGACTTTGGCATGCCCCGAATTTTGCGATCTACCTTCAAACACCTCTATATTCGCTGGATCAAAGAACCCCTGAAAGCCTATGTGCTGAACTAAACCCAACTTCAGACGAAGCACAGGGTGCTGGAGGAGTCCAGAAGATCGGAGGCTGTTGAATGCTGGTTTCTGACTTATCAAGAATGTTTCCTGCCCAATCCGGTGTTACTTGCTGGACGCTACGATACAAAAATATGGTTAAGAAGCTTGTGGGCGATCGCTCCCTGACTGGAGGTCGAGACTATGGTAAAAGTACCATCCAGTTGTGGGATGACTATCCATCCTCGCCGCTATGCTACACACCTTGTCTCGCCTGCCCCATCGTTTCACAAATGCCCAACTGATTGCAGCAATTTTGCTGAATCTGTTCATAATTCTCTGCTGTTTCATGGCCTTTGAAACCGCCTACCGGATTGAGCGTGGCCCTCAAGTGGTATCCTTCAGTTCTTGATGCTGCATCCTAGGGATATGACCATGCCCAAATATGTTTTATGGGGAACCTACTGTGACAATGTGTTGGAGCGGCGGGCTCCCTATCGTCAAGCCCATCTGGAGGGCTTGGCCGCCCAGAAGTCGGCGGGGGTTTTGTTGACCATTGGGCCAACCCAGGATTTACGCCTCGTGTTTGGCCTCTATGAAGCTGCCGATGCAGACACTGTGCGGCAGTTAATTGAAGCGGATCCCTACTGGCAACATGGCATCTGGACAGATTATCAAGTCCACGAATGGATTCAAGCCCTTTAAGGGTTGTGCTCTGCCCTGGGTTTCATCCCCCTGAACTCACTGATCAGTTTTGGCAGGGTCTGGCCGAGCAAGTCTCAGATATGGCGATCCTGCCACCGCTGTGTTTCCCTGCCCCAGACTATCCGGCGTACTCTCCGCTTCATATTCTGGCGTTTTTACACCACCATCTGCCAATTGCTGCTACTGCGCCCCCCTTGGTGTTTATTGGCTTCAGTGCTGGTGTGGTCGGGGCGATCGCCGCTGCGAATATTTGGCAGTATCAGGGAACGGTGCGCGCCCTGTTTGCCCTCGATGGCTGGGGGGTACCTCTGGCCGCTCCGTTTCCCATCCATCGACTGAGTCATGATGCCTTTACCCACTGGAGTTCGGTCTTACTAGGGGGAGGAGATCCTAGTTTTTATGCCGATCCTGCTGTCCCCCATCTGGATTTATGGCGATCGCCCCAAACCACCATCGGTTGGTGGATCTCCCGGTCAGGAGATCGGGGAGCGACGACTGCTGCCCAGTTCCTCGGTCAATGGCTGCGCCAGTATGGGAATCAGGCGCAGCCAGCCCCGTAGGCCGACACCTAAAAATGGCGGGGGACTAGCGCGACGGCCCCACCGCAACGGACACTGGGGAACAGTGGCACTGTCCTGGGATGTTTATGCTACCTACCCAACCCCCTCCCCGTGGGTTTACGACCCTCTTCAAGAATCACCCCTTCATGATGCTGTGGAGCGGACAGATTTTGTCCCAGGTGGCCGATAAGGTATTCCTTGTCCTACTGATCACCCTGATGGTGGACTATCGACCCCCCCCATGCCCTGGAAAATTCCATGAGTTCAGCGGTGATGGTCGCCAATACCCTGCCGGCAAGTTTTTCTGGGTTCAGCAGCGGGCATCTTTGTGGATCGCCACTCCAAGAAACACATTCTCACCGTGTGTAATCTATTACGTGGACTCTTGACCCTCACCATTCCCCTGCTGCCAAAGGAGTTTATTGGCCTGCTGGCGATCGCCTTTTTGGTCTCGATGCTGACCCAGTTTTTTGCTCCTGCCGAGCAGTCGGCCATTCCCCTACTAGTGGAAGCACCCGGATTAATGTCAGCTAACGCGCTATTCACCACAACAATCATCGGCTCCCTAATTGTCGGGTTTGCCATTGGCGAACCTCTGCTGAGTTGGGCGCGATCTACCCTTGGTGACTTTGGCCAGGAGTTGCTGGTGGGGGGGTCTGTATCTCACCGCTGCTGGAATTTTGCAGGGAATTCCCATTGGAGAGGATCGTCCCTCACTCCTGCACCGGATCGATCCCTGGAGTGATTTCAAAGCCGGACTCCACTACCTAAGACACGATCGCCGCATCAGCAGTGCCCTGATGCAACTTACCCTTCTCTATTCGGTATTTGCAGCTCTCATGGTGCTCGCAATTAACTTGGTGCAGGTTTTGGGTCTGAAGTCGAACCAGTTTGGGTTTCTCTTGGCTGCGGCGGGGGTGGGTATGGTCTTGGGAGCTGGCTTGCTCGGGCAATGGGGCGATCGCTATTCCCGTCAACCCCTCCCCCTTCTAGGCTTTCTGATTATGGGTTTGGCGTTGGCTGTCTTCACCCTGGTACATCATTTAGCCATCGGTCTGGGCTTGAGTGTGCTTTTGGGAATCGGAGCCGCCATGATTGGGGTGCCGATGCAAACACTAATCCAAAAACAAACCCCAGAATCAATGCGGGGCAAGGTATTTGGCTTTCAAAATAATCTGGTGAATATTGCCCTGAGTGTACCGCTGGCGATCGCAGGCCCCCTCACCGACTGGCTCGGTCTACGGGGTGTCCTCCTGGGGATGAGCCTGCTGGTCATGGTGGGGGGAGGCTGGGCTTGGCAACGGGGGAACCCGATGTTCCAGGATGCGATCTGAGCCCACCTAGAGGGCGAGTCATTTCAGGGAACCTTGACATTGAATTCCCTCTTTGCCGCCTCTCTGAATTGCCCATGGCATTCCCTCCCATGGAGACATGTTATTCCAGGATCACAAGATCTGGAAAACTGCTGATTTTACTGCAAAATCCCTAGGGGGATTGAATTATAATGTGGGTCTATGGTGCAGTAGGATACAAAAAACGGTTCTAAGTATCCGATGTAAGGTTTTACAACGCTGCTCAATCTCTGCATAGATTTTTTTAATTTAAATTCCACCAACACATTCAACCACACGTACAAACGCATCTCTGTTGAGGCTGTCAGCACTATGAAGCGAATGAAGGTTCAGGACTTGGAGTATGTGGGTACAGGCCGAGTTTCCCTTAATGTACCTCCTGATGCTCCGGTAACGGTTTTCAAAGGAGTCTCAGGAGCCTTTGCCCTCATTGATAGTCTGCGGCGGCACGGTGTCAAACACATCTTTGGCTATCCTGGCGGTGCGATTCTGCCGATCTATGATGAGTTGTATCGAGCGGAAGCGGCGGGGGGAATTCACCATATCCTGGTGCGCCATGAACAGGGGGGCAGCCCATGCCGCCGATGGCTATGCCCGTGCGACGGGAGAAGTGGGTGTCTGCTTTGCAACCTCTGGCCCAGGAGCCACCAACTTAGTCACGGGGATCGCGACGGCACACATGGACTCGATCCCAATGGTGGTGGTCACCGGCCAAGTCAGTCTCGCGGCCATTGGTACCGATGCCTTCCAAGAAACCGACATTTATGGCATTACCCTGCCCATTGTCAAGCATTCCTATGTGGTACGTGACCCCAAGGACATGGGGCGGATTGTGGCGGAAGCATTCCATATTGCCAGTACGGGGCGACCCGGCCCTGTTTT
Source organism: Neosynechococcus sphagnicola sy1 (assembly GCF_000775285.1). Classification (NCBI taxonomy): domain Bacteria; kingdom Bacillati; phylum Cyanobacteriota; class Cyanophyceae; order Neosynechococcales; family Neosynechococcaceae; genus Neosynechococcus; species Neosynechococcus sphagnicola. Next base: position 124,764 of record NZ_JJML01000002.1, read on the forward strand.
AATCGATGTCCCCAAGGACGTGGGTCTGAAGACCTTTGACTATACGCCGGTAGAACCCGGTAGCGTCAAACTTCCTGGCTATCGTCCCACGGTTAAGGGAAATTCCCGTCAGGTGCCCCAAGCCCTTGCCCTGATCCGTCAGGCTCGACGACCTCTGCTGTACGTCGGGGGAGGAGCGATCACCGCCACTGCCCATGGCGAGATTCAACAGTTGGCTGAATACTTCCAAATTCCGGTGACCACCACCCTGATGGGGAAGGGAGCCTTTGACGAAAGCCATCCTCTTTCCCTGGGGATGTTGGGAATGCACGGCACCGCCTATGCCAATTTTGCCGTCAGTGAGTGTGACTTGCTGATTGCGGTGGGGGCTCGTTTTGATGACCGAGTGACCGGGAAACTGGCTGAATTTGCCTCTCGGGCGCAGGTGATCCACATTGATATTGATCCAGCAGAAGTAGGCAAAAATCGCGGACCTCAGGTGCCGATCGTCGGAGATGTGCGATCGGTTTTAATCGAGATTATGCGCCGGATTCAGGAAGAGCAAATCCCTGCTGAGTCAGGTCTCACCCAAGCCTGGTTGCAGCAAATTCAGTCTTGGCGACAGGACTATCCCCTGGTGATACCTACCTATGCAGACAGTCTCGCTCCTCAACAAGTGATTGTGGAGGTGGGTCGTCAAGCTCCCCATGCCTTCTATACCACCGATGTCGGTCAGCATCAGATGTGGGCGGCTCAGTTTTTGAAGACAGGGCCGCGCCGCTGGATTTCCAGTGCAGGACTGGGAACCATGGGCTATGGACTTCCGGCTGCCATGGGAGCCAAGATGGCTCTACCCGATGAAACGGTCATTTGCATCAGTGGCGATGCCAGCTTCCAAATGAATTTTCAGGAATTGGCAACCCTGGCACAGTACGGAATTCATGTCAAAACGGTAATTATCAATAATGGCTGGCAGGGGATGGTGCGCCAGTGGCAGGAAGCCTTCTATGGGGAGCGCTACTCTTCCTCCAATATGGAAGTTGGCATGCCTGATTTTGTCTTACTTGCTCAGGCGTTTGGGATCAAGGGCATGCTGCTCCAGGAGCCATCTCAACTACCAACCGTGATTGCTGAAATGCTCGCCCACGATGGCCCTGTATTAGTGGATGCTCGGGTGCGCCGGAACGAAAATTGCTACCCCATGGTGGCACCCGGCAAGAGTAATGCCCAAATGGTCGGGTTACCTGAGCAGCGGCAACCAGCAGCTGCTATCCCCATGACTTGTCATCACTGTGGTACTAAAAACCCCGTCAATCATCACTTCTGTCCCGCCTGTGGCACCAAGCTCTAGACCTTGAGCCTCACTGCGTCGGCATTTCCTTGAATAGATCGGTGCCATTCTCAGCCTTGTGAACAACTTAGGACTCAAGGCATTTGTTGCAATCGCCTGGAACTCAGGTTCACCTAAGAGATGTAAAAGTTGCGGAGCGCTAAAATGCCGTAAGCGGACGGGGAATCTGAAGAGATGTAAAAGTTGCGGAGCGCTAAAATGCCGTAAGCGGACGGGGAATCTGAAGAGATGTAAAAGTTGCGGAGCGCTAAAATGCCGTAAGCGGACGGGGAATCTGACCCCTGCGAGATTGAAATTATTCCCAAGCCGGAGCTTGGGAATAACTGACGAGACTCCTGCTTCTTCTGCGCTGACTCGAAGCAGGAGCTTCTCAATCGGCATTACCAGGCAGGAGCCTGGTAACGAGGGAACGGCTGAATTCGTCAGGGTTTCACCTTCTGCCCTTAGCCCCTTGGAGGGTTTGGGGATATGCCTTCTGCCCTCTGCCTTCCTAATCAGTTAGGGAGCGGCCACGACGCGGTAGTAAACTCCATTGGCTCCATAGGCTGGACTGAACCAGGTGCCGTTGTAGACGTAGTAGGTGGCTCCATTCACCGTCTTAACCACCGCCCCAGCGGGTACGGTTGGGTAAATCGCATCCATGGCGTAAGCCGTTGCCCCAGCGCCTGCGGTATAACCTGCCGTGTAAGCGTTAGCGGTATTTGCACTGATGGCTGCCCCTGCCATTGCCGCTCCGGCACCATACCACCCGGCGCAGTTGTAGCAGCCTGTGGAATAGGAGTTCACTACGGCAGGGGGATGGTACGCCCCGTAGTAGGTACCCCCGTAGTAATGGTCAGCCCCACCGTAGGCCGTGGTTCCGTAAGGAGTCGTGGCATGCCAGGAGCCATCGCCACCGGAGGCCGTGCCACCCCGATAGCCCGTCCCACTCCAGGAACCATCGCCACCCGACGCTGTTCCGCCCCGATAGCCTGTACCGCTCCAGGAGCCATCGCCCCCAGAGGCAGACCCGCCCCTCGCTCCACTGGCACTCCAGGAGCCATCGCCCCCAGAGGCAGACCCGCCCCTCGCTCCACTGGCACTCCAACCGCCCCCACCGCCACCGTGGAAGTAGGCCAGGGCAGGACTGGAATAAGCCACCATCACCAAAAGACTGGCAAAACCGATCGCAACTTTTTTCATGATCTGTATACCTCAATGGAACTAAAGTCTGCCTCTGCCTCTAAAGAATGAGAACTCAACAATGTCGGCTTTCGTAGGTTGGGTTTCGTTCCTCAACCCAACCTAACCAAGTTATTTAATTCATGATCCTATTGAGTCAGTCTGGGCGGCTCAAAAGCTGGCCGAGAAGGAGTCGATGGAGCAGGCGGTGGGTCAGGAGCCTTGAACTCAATCTTTTTAGCCGTTGTGGTATGAGGGGATGTAAAGGCATTGGCGGCAATGGGAACATCCAGTTTCCAGTTCGAGAAGGCCACTTGATGCCGCAAGCGAGATGGATCGTCTTTGTAGACGGCACGAATCATCCGGGGCAGCTTATCAGTGGTGCCAATCCAGACCTGGGCGAATACCTTGTCATTGGCGATCGCGATTATGTCCGTGGTAGTACCGCCAATCACCTTCGACTGTCCAACGTAAAAGGCTGACTTCAGGCCATCGGTAATATCCTTGTAGAGATTGGCCACCAGCACATCCGTAAAGGGGAAATATACCGCCCCATCTTCGTAGGCGGCTTGGAGAGCCGCATCAATGGTAGGTGGTGCTTGCTTGATGGCAACCAGATTTTCATTGGGTGCAAAGGCCGTGATGGTTTTGCCATCGTAATAGAACTGTGAAGGGGGGCCGTCACCGGGGGAAATTACCTTCAGTTTATCCGGACGTTGCAACGTGACATCTGAGGTCGTGGTGTAAACCAGGGGAGGCCCGATGCGACTGGGACTTTCGTAAGTGCTGACGGCAGTAAAGGTCATCGTCTGGGCAGCTGCAAGGCGATCGCTGGTCGCTTTTAAAATCGCCAGTGCTTTCGGTTCCAGGGCTGGCTGAGAACTCGCTGGAGTCGATGGATTCTGCGCTGATGGTGACTTTGGCTGAGGGGTCTGAGCACTGGCCAGTTGACTTATCCAGAGGCCACTGAGCGGCAGCAAACAAACCTGGAGCAGAAACAGCCCAAGCATTGGCATACTTGTTTTGGATCGGTTCAATTTCTTCATCTCAAGCACTCCTCTATGCATGACTCAGATGATGCGTAAACAATGTGAATAGACAATGATCGATCCCTTCACCCTGGAACTCCATAATTTCTTCTTCTTTCAGTGGCCCAGATATTGCTGGCACGATCCACCCTTGAGCATTGATCCGCAGCATATGATCTCGATCTCGGGTGCGTTGGGGCAGCGTCGATGCCATCCGCAATTCTGCTAGGGTGCGCTCTTCCTCCTGAGTCAAAATAATCTGAATTGGTGCAGCCATAAAGGCTACAGTGGCATCTCTCTGCTTCTATCTCTGCTTCTATCTTAGATTTAATTGCAGTTGTCTACTTCATTGCCAGGGTTGCTCAATCGCGATTGCATTGGACCATTACCATTACACTTCATTGCAGGATTTAAAGTCAGCAATCTCTCCGTGGTAACTTTCTGGGTGGTGAATGAACCGTGAAAGGCTAGAGAAGGAGAACACTTTGGATTCTATGTCTCATCAGATTCCACAACAGGCATTTCGTGAAGACTTCAGTGAGTACGTAGCTCACCTTCAGCTTCACATGGCGTTACAGGCGCGCAATTTAGTTCCCTCCCTCACCCGCACCTCTGACAGTCGCGAGGCGTTACTCCACCAAACCCAAGCAACAGTGGAAAAGCTAGTTTCTCGACAATCCTGCTAAAGTATCCATCCCCCTCACCCGTCTGGAGGGTTCCGGGCGATCGCCCCACCCATCATAATTGTCAGTAATCTAGCGAAGTGGAGCAGCTATGGCTCCAACCAAGGTTACTCAAATTAGGGCAGGGCTGAGGGCTTAGTATTTTGAAAAGTTTACGAACCTTGAGTCCCCAGCTCAGACGCAATTTGCTGGTGCTGTTTGCGGCTGGGTTATTTTTTTGGTCAAGTTTAGCCTCCTTATTACCGACCCTACCGCTCTATGTGCAGGCCATTGGGGGCAGCAACCATGACATTGGTCTGGTCATGGGGTCATTTGCCATTGGTCTACTGTTGTCTCGGCGGTGGTTAGGACAGATGGCAGATCGACGGGGGCGAAAAATTGTGATGCTGATAGGCATGGCAGCCGTGGCAATCGCCCCATTGGGATATTTGTTGATTCAATTCATCCCCCTGCTGATGGTGGTGCGTGCCTTTCACGGCTTGAGCATCGCTGCCTTTGCCATGGCCTATGCTGCTTTGGTAACGGATTTGGCACCTGATGAGCATCGTGGGGAAATCATTGGTTACATGAGCTTAGTCAACCCTGTCGGTGTGGCGTTTGGCCCCGCGATGGGTGGTTTTTTGCAGGAATGGCTCGGTTACACACCGTTGTTTATCCTCTCATCGGGTTTGGGACTACTGGGTTGGATTTGTACGATGCAGATCCAAGAGCCCAGGATTGCTGCCATAGAATCGACACTGCCCCCGCATCCCTCCACCCAGTCTCCAGAGGCTGATCAGTTTTGGAGCCTACTCCTCAGTCCTCGACTGCGGATTCCGACCCTAGTCATGTTGCTCATTGGGCTGGCCTTCGGTGTGCTCAGTACCTTTGTGCCGTTGTACATCAAAGAGAGTCAGGTTGCCCTCAACCCAGGGTTGTTCTATGCCGCCGCCGCGATCGCCAGTTTTGGGGTGCGAGTACTCACCGGGCAAGCATCGGATCACTATGGTCGCGGTTTATTTATCACCATGAGCCTGGGCTTTTACACCCTAGCCATGTCAATTTTGAGTCTTGCAACCGAGGCTGAAATGTTTTTGCTGGCAGGGGTGATGGAAGGCATGGGCAGTGGCATCCTGATTCCCATGGTGGTGGCCTTGATGAGCGATCGCTCCTTCCCCCATGAACGGGGACGGGTTTTTAGCCTTTGCATGGGGGGGTTCGACCTAGGCTTAATCATTGCAGGGCCTGCCCTGGGATTCTTTGCCGAACAGATTGGCTACCGGGGATTGTTTCAATTGGCCGCAGGTTTGTCCCTGCTGGCGGTTGTAACCTTCTTAACCCAGTCCAGCAAAGATATCCCACGTTCCCTCCGATTTGCAGTGGGGAGGGATGAAGATGCCTATGCAATTAAAGCTTCTGAATGATGATGAACTTCACGCTTTGACCTGAAGCACAATCTTTCCCCGTGTATGTCCGTTCTGGCTTAAATGGTGTGCCTCGGCGACCTGACTCAGGGGAAGCACAACCTCAACAATCGGAGTTACCTGGCCTGCGTCAATCAGTTGGGCGATCGCGGTTAACCAATCCCCTCGCGGTTGAATAAAGACAAAGGCACTGCGACAATTATGGGCGGCGGCTGTTTCTTCGGGTGGGGGTGTCACAACCGAAACTAGCATCCCACCAGGTTTCACAACCTGCCACGATCTCGCTTGCACTTCTCCCCCCATGGTGTCAAACACCACATCGACCGGATCCACCACGGTTTCAAATGCAGTGGTCTGGTAATCCACCACCTCGGTTGCTCCCAACTGCATCAGGAAGTCTCGGTTCCGCGCTGAACCTGTGCCAATGACCTCAGCCCCTTTCCACCGGGCCAATTGCACTGCATAGGTTCCAACCCCACCCGCTGCCGCATGGATCAAGACCCGTTGCCCTGCAGTCAACTGTGCCGTTTCAAACAGTGCATGCCATGCCGTGATTGCGGCGAGCGGAACCGCCGCTGCATGGACATGATCAATACTTGTGGGTTTGAAGGCAACTTCGGAAGCCTTGACAGCAACGTACTCGGCATAGGTACCATCGCGTTCAATATTCGGACGAGAGTAGACGTGATCTCCTGGATTAAAGGTCGTGACCTTAGCACCCACCGCTTCCACAACCCCTGAAACATCCCAGCCTAAGATCAGCGGCAGTTGGTGATGCAGAAAACCTTGGAGATAGCCCTCCCGAATTTTCCAGTCAACCGGATTAACGGCAGCAGCATAAACCTGAATCAGTACATCGTCGTCTGCAATTTCCGGTCGTGGTGCGTCTTCGTAGCTCAGAACCTCAGAACCTCCGTAGGTGTGAATGCGTACTGCTTTCATCACAACCCTCTCCAATTTCACGCCAATATGTTTCCCATATTGTAAGAAAGCCCCCTCAAAATAAGGAGCCACACTCTCAATTCTGAGGCGGCAACCCTAGCGTTTTGCAGTAATGATAGAGCCACTCACTTTTACTACTGCTATGAATTCACAACCTGGTAAACCACATCACCATTTTGATAGAAAGGCTGATAAATCACCCCACTACACTCAAACAGTTGAGTCCCATTGCTGTTGGTCGCAGTGCAACCATCGGGCAGATAGCTAACCACCGCTCCCTCGGGAGGGGCAGTGACAATATAGGAACTACCGTTGGGCTGCACATAAATTCCATCTGAATATAAATATTCTGACCCCCCGACAACTAGGGTGCTGTAATTGGGGGGGGGAGTACTCAGCGCAGCTCCAATTGCCAAACTTGTGCCAAAGGCAGCCAATCCCCATCCAGGGGGAGTATAGTATCCTCGCCCATACCAGCCACCCCCAGCTCCCCAGCAATTGGAGCGACATCCCCCTGCATACCAGTTTTGATCACGATTAATATTTCTATTAACATTAACCGTGTTACCCGATATATTGCGGTTAACATTTCCTGAATTCTGAATATTGCGGTTAACATTTCCTGAATTCTGAATATTGCGGTTAACATTTCCTGAATTCTGAATATTGCGGTTAACATTTCCTGAATTCTGAATATTGCGATTTTGTAAATTAGAATTTGTGGGTCGGTTAAAATTGCTAACATTACCTTGATTTTGCAAATTCACCCTCGTATTTCCCCCACCACTAAAACGAGCCCCGCCACCAGGAGATCCACCGCTACGCCCACCGCCACCGCCACGCCCACCGCCACCGCGAGCAAAGGCAAAATCATAGGGAGATAGAGTAATGCCAAAAATTAATGTCAGGCAAATGGATAAGATTGGGTGTTTCATAACGATGGCACATGCACTATAAAAGTTGTTATCTATACAGGCGATTGACTACGATTCTCTAAAGAAAAAGGCATAGAGGCTTACTTCTTTGGTAAATCGTTTGTATGATCAATCTGGAGAAAATTAATCTGACCTGCGTCCGGAGGTGCAACAAAGGAAAATGAGTTTTTAGGAATCGTAGGATTAGAGTTCCAGTTAGAAAAAATCGCTGTGTATTGAGGCTGACTTGGTTGATCTTTGTAAGTGATTACAATTTTGAGGGGAATGGCCTTTTCTCCCTCCCTCACCCACAACTGCCAATCCCGATCCTTACCGGTAATAAACAAATGATGGGCAGGTGTGCGATTAACAAAACCTGAGCCGACATATTCAATATGCTCAATATTGCCCCGAATAATTTTGCAAGGATCGCTAACAACTAAATTTGAGAGCGGCAAAGTAATGCCGTATTGTGTTTCGAGCAGAGCAACCGTGTCGTCTATGGTAGCTGGAGCAGGTTGAGTGGCATAGAGATTATCGTCAGTATTTAACCATGTAAAAGTCTTGCCATCGTAGTAGAAACGGGTATTTCTTTGATCACCCTTATAATCAACCTGTAAACTGTTAGGCTTTCGTACTTTGACAATCTGGTAAGCGCTGTATTGTACTTTCTGCCCAGAGTTCAATACATTATCGTAGGTAATATCAAGATCAAAGCTAAAGAATTTCTGAGCCTTCAAGAAATTACAGGTCTGACTAAAAATTTGATTTGCTCGAGCATCCGGCGAGGGGTTAAATGAGACAGGTTGGGCAGCAACTACTAGTGGACTAGACAACAGAATAGTGCCGACAATAAAAATACTGTTGATGATATGCATTGGCCAGTACAAAAATGAGTTCAAAAGTCTTATTTCAGCACACTAGTATGTGTGATATTAATACCAATTATACAATGGTTAGAGGAAGCAGCGGGATGATGACAAGGATTTACGCAGCAGTTGAGGTCAAGGTGCTGGACTAGAGTAGGTGGGGTAAGTTAGAAGGCAAGCAATCGTTGATTGTTCGCCAACTCACCCGCCGCATTGGCACCCTATCACCTGGGTTACTGACTCAACTCCAAGGGTTATCCCTAGAGCAAGTGGAGGCTTTGTTAGATTTTGCCACCCCGTCCGATCTAGATAACTGGTTCAAATCTTTTTAAGGGGTGGGGACAACGGTTCTGGGCGCAGGCGCTTCGCTGGCTACGTCCAGATAAACTGCCATACCACTTACCCCACTAACCGCGATGAACTTGAGCATAAACCCGTCCCTTCCAAGCTCCCCCCTGGCCGCGCCAGTGGCGCAGAGCCGAATCCAAGGTCATCAGGGTATACAACAGGGCGATCGCGGGTAAGCTGAAGGCCCAGAGAGGCAGACAGCCATAGAAGCGAACCATCGGTAGATAGGCGATCGCCATCACCAGCCAGCCGATGCTGCCCACCAGCGCCAGCGGCCAATTGCCAGTGAACACCCCCGAGATCGTTGCCAAGGGAGGCAGCAAATAGATCAGGGTCATCGCCAGCAGGGTGCCAACCAGTAGCCCAGGGGAATACTGTAACTGGGTAAAGGCAGTGCGGGCCACCATATTCCAGATTGTCGCCAGAGAGTCGTAGGGACGCAGGCTCTGGGTCAAGGTCGTCAGCCCTAGCCAAATGCCCGTCGGGCGGCTGGGATCGGCACGGGTCGATTTCACCTGCTGGGCCAAGGTACAGTCGTCAATCAAGGCTTCCTTCAGCACTTGTAGGCCACCGATTCGCCCAAGGGCAGCCTGTCGCATCAGAATACAGCCCCCGGCGGCGGCGGCCAAGGGATGGTCGGGGCGATTCACCCAACGAAATGGATATAGCTTGGCAAAGAAAAATACAAAGGCGGGGATCAGAAATTGCTCCCAGAAACTCTGACACCGCAGTTTCACCATCAGGGAGACGAGATCTAACTGTTCCATCTCTGCCTTTGCCACCAACCGCCAAAGATTCTGGGGATCATGCTCAATATCAGCATCGGTGAGCAGGAGATAGTCGGGAGGGGGCATCAGAGTCTGCGCTTGCCGGGTCCCCTGTTCCATCGCCCACAGTTTACCCGTCCAGCCCTGGGGGAGTGGTGCCCCAGCCAGGATCTGGAGTTGAGACGTTTTCCCGAGGGCGATCGCAACTTCCTGAGCGACCATGGTGGTGCCATCGCTGCTCTGGTCATCCACGAGAATAACTGTCAACTGACCGGGATAGTCCTGTATCAGTAGCGATCGCAGGGTTGTCGGCAAGACATCGGCCTCATTGCGAGCCGGAATCACCGCACAAATGGTTGGGTAGTAGGGTAAATCGGGAGGGATGGCGGCGAGTTGTTGATCGGTGCGCCAAAACTGCCCCCGCCCTAGCAGCAGGCCCAGCCAAATTACCAAGGAGAGGGTCGTGAGTCCCAAACCAACGAGATTCATAGGCAGCGCGTTCGTCGATAGGGTATATCTTAATCTTTGGATACTGGCCTACTCTAACTGCTGATATGACCTACTGTCTGGGAATTATTACCCAATCTGGCCTCGTGATGGCTGCTGATTCCCGCACCAATGCTGGCGTGGATCATATTTCGACCTATTTGAAGTTGTTTGACTTTTCCCAATCAGAGGAGCGAGTGCTCTTGATTTGCACTGCTGGCAACCTGTCGATTACCCAGGCTGTGATCGCCGCCTTGCAGCGGGATTTAAAGCTGCCAGATGGTATTAATTTGCATAACTTGCCGACCCTGTACGAGGTCGCTCGCTACATCGGCGGTAAACTGCGATCGATGGAGGAACAGGATCGCCCCTGGCTGCAAAAAGATGGCATTGACTTTCAGTGCAACCTCCTCCTGGGGGGTCAGATTAAAGGAGAAGAAGCCGGTCTGTACCTGATCTATAGCCAAGGCAACTGCATCCAAGCCACCCGAGAAACGCCCTTTCTCCAAGTGGGGGAAACAAAATATGGCAAGCCAATCCTGGATCGCACCTTGAACTATGAGACTCCTCTAGCTGCGGCGGCCAAGTGTGCCCTGCTCTCCATCGACTCGACAATGAAATCGAATATTTCTGTAGCTCCTCCGATCAACCTGGTGATGTATGAGGCCAACACCTTCCAGGTGCAGCACAGTCTGCGCCTACCCGTCGGTGACCCCTACCTAGTACAGATCCGTAAGTACTGGGAGACATCCCTCAAGGTAGCCTTTGAAGGCATGCCGGAGATTGATTGGCATCCTCAGGCAACGAACCCCAAGGGCTAGGACGCTGTTAACTTTTGTGGGATGGCGTGTCAGGCAGTTTCCCAGAATCGGCGTTTGACCGTCTGAATCCTGTCCTCATCTGCCTGAGTAGCGCTATAAAAGGGGGGAGTTTTTTCAGGGTTTTTCACCCATCCCCAAAATCTTCCCAGACCGCTCGCGCCATCATCCCTATCCGGGAGCGATCGCCGTTAGTTCCGTGCCAACCACTTCTGACCGTTCAAGCGCTGCATTAAACCAAACACCAGCAGATCGAGGGTGACTTTGCGTTCATCGCCCAAAAATGGCTCCAGGATACTTGCCTGGGTACCATTATCGGTACAGGAAAATGCCCGTTGCCCTTGAATATCGGCGGCCAGAAAGTACAGATTAAACTGCCGCTGCCCCCGTGCCCAGGAACCCACCACTTGCCAAGACTCAGTCTTTTCCAGCCCCCGCACCGGCAGCGTTTGGTTGACAAAATCAAGTTGCAGATCGGAAATGCCAAGGGCTGTAAAGGCTTTGCCAATGGCGGGGAGATAATCCTGGGGGATAAACTCGGCAAAGGGCTTATCCTCCACTGCTGGAGCTTTTTCTTTTTTGGGCTTCGCCGCTGGCTTGGTGTCTGCAGCCGTTTCTGCGACCGTTGTCTCTGCAGCTACTTTGGCGACCTTCGGCTTGGCGGGCTTCACATCTGAGGCCGCATCAGCGCTGGATGCTGGGCTCACCTTGGGCGTTGTCTCTTCTGCCATTGCTATGTCCTCGGAGAAATCTGAAATATGGATTGCAGTTCCATCACTCACGGGCGATCGCCGGTCAGCTGTTATCTATTCAAGCGTAACTTCAGGCATTTGATGACAGCGTTGGTTCAAAAACAATGATTCCACCCCCCAAAGGGAGTCAATAGGTGGGGGATTCGTTTCTGGCAGAACCCGATGGATCGACTTGGCGGGCATACTCCCGAAATCGATCCAGATCGGCTTGGAGGGTAGACTCGACCACCCTCCCCAAGAACAGATTATCCATCAGTTGTCCTAGGATGCCAGGGATGGCATAGGCCACCGTGAGCTTGACAATGCTGTTGCTGCCCCGGTCATAGAAGCGAATCGCCCCCCGGTTGGGGAGTCCATCCACGGATTCCCATTGGATGATCTGGTGGGGCACGGTTTTGAGAATCCGCGACAGCCAGCTAAACTGCAACCCTCCCGAGGCCAGGGTCCAACGAGATAGTTCTGGGGTCTCCTCCAGAATTTTGACGGATTGAATCCACTTCATCCATTGGGGCATCTGTTCTAGATCAGACCAGAGGTTCCAGGTCGTGGCAATGGGGACATCGACTTCAACTTGTACACTGTGTTCCAGCCAGTCAGACATAGGAAAGGGGAGAGGGAGAGCGAGAGGGAGAGCGAGAGCACGGCATAGCTCCCAGCTGATTAGGGCGTTGCGGGGGCAAGGGTTGACAGAATCGCTTGGGCAGCCTGTCGCCCCGAGAGGGTGGCTCCTTCCATACTATCGATGTAGTCCTGCTGGGTGTAGCTTCCGGCCAGGAAAAAGTTGGCAATTGGGGTGGTTTGGGAGGGGCGATAACGATCCATTCCGGGGCCTTCTCGATAGAGAGACTGGGCCAGTTTCACCACACTGTACCAGGTCATCTTCAGTTCTCGGGCGGAGGGGAAAAAGATCTTGCACCTGCTGTAACACATGATCGGCGATCGCTTCATTGCTTTGCTTAATAAAAGGATACCCCCGGTGTCAACACCAGTTGTAACAGCGACCCCTGTCCTGAACGGTAGTAGCTACCCGGACTGGTCAGGGCCAGATCGGCAAAGCATGAGAAGTCCGCATCGGGAGTATAGAGCAGATTATCCAAACCCGCAGCATGTTCCAGTTGTTGACGCTCAGCCTGATTGTGAAGTTCGGTCACCCAGCCATCAAACCGCAGTTGCACCGTGGCTACGGGCACCGTATCCAGCTGGTAGATATTGTCAAAGGTCTCCCACTGCCGCCAAGCCTGGGGGAGCAGGCGCTGAATCCCTGGGACATCACAGGCACAGACATAGGCATCAGCGGTGATCGTGGACGCTGTGTCTCCCTGGGCCACCACCAGTCCTGTAACCTGGGTGGTAGTCTTCGATGTGGCAAACAAAATCTCCCGTACCCGATGCCGAGTATGGATTTTAGCCCCCCGTTGTTGCAAATAATCCAGGATTGGCTGATGCAGATATTCCTGGGGCGACCCTTCCAGCATCCGTAACACCGAGGCTTCCGTACGGGCAGCAAAAAACTGAAAGATGGTGAGCATACAGCGAGCCGAAATTTGTTCGCAGTCAATAAATCCCAGGGCATAGGCAATGGGATTCCATAGACGCTGAATGCTGCCGTTGGAGCCACCATGCTGACGAAACCAGTCGGCAAAACTGATCCGATCCAGCTGCCGAATCGTCCCCATGGCCCCGTCAAAGTCCACCAAGCCTCTGACCAGGGGACTAATCCCCAGGGCGATCGCATTTTGGGCTTTATCCCGCAAGGACAGTTGGGAGGTGGTGAAAAATGCTTTTAAGCCATTGAGGGGAGCACCGGTGAGAAAGCGGAAATCCAGGGCTCCGAGGACACCGCCGTGATTGACAAAGGTGTGGACATGGTCTTTGAGCCGCAGATTTTCCAGGGCACCGACCTTGTCCATGAGGGCAAACAGCTGGTAGTAGCAACCAAAAAACACATGCAATCCCATTTCGATAGGGTTGTTCTCGGCATCGACCCAACTCCCCACCTTGCCCCCCACAAAGGGGCGGGACTCAAAAATTTCGACGCTGTGACCAGCATCGACGAGATCCACTGCCGTCGCCATGCCAGCCAGACCCGCCCCAACAATTGCAACTCGCATTCTGAGACTTGTTCCTGATGAGTATTCGTTACATATTTTAAAGAGTTTTGCAGCCCCCGCCGTCAGTGGTTGCTGACGGCGATCGCCTGGGGATCTCGCAAACTGATCTCCTGGAATTGAATAAAATCTTGTCGGGGATCGGAATGACTGACCCGAATTTCGAGGCGATCGCCGGGTTCAATGCCACGGTTAAACCGCATCGCCAGTTCCAAGCCTAAATCCTCGATCAGAATTAATCCCAGGTTTTCATGCTCCCGCAACCAGCGCAACATCAGGGCTTGCCACACCATTTGGGAATGGCGACGCAGGTACTCTAAGCCCCAATAACGGTTTGTTTGCCGTTCCACTAGGGTGGCTTCCTGCACCGTCGAGCTGATACTCTGAACCAGATCCTTCATTTGATCCAGGGAAAAGGGCAGTAGATCGCCCCGCAGGTGAGCCTTAATCTGGAAATGAGCCAGCAGATCACTGTAACGGCGAATCGGAGACGTTACCTGGGTATAGGTATCTAAGCCGAGACTGGCATGGCGAGCGGGCTGAATGCTGAGTTCACTCCGGGGCATGCAGCGACGAATGGCACAGGCACGCACCGGTCCAGGGGGGAGTTGCAGCAGTTCCCCATCGGAGGGCAGTTCCGGCTGGGGTTGGTTGCGGAAAGGCAGGGGAAGATTATGGGCGCGGCCATAGCGACCGGCCACCTCTCCCGCCAAAATCATCATTTCAGCTACCATCTGCCGCGATAGAGAATCATCCAGGACTTGAATGGTGATCTCGTCATCACAAACCTTAATGGAAGACTCCGGCATATTAATGCTAATCGCCCCTTGGGACTGACGCCAGGTACGTCGGCACTTGGCTCTGGCCGCGATCGCCGCTAATTCCGGCTCCGCCTCAATTCCCAGTTCCAGCATTTCATCGACATCCTCGTAGGTCAGTCGATAGGTGGGCTTAATCAGACTGGCGTGAATCCCATACTCCACTACAGCTCCCTCTGAGTCGAGGATGATGCCAAAACTGAGGGCAAAGCACTCCCGTCCCTGCACCAAACTCATTGGCCCAGTTGCCAACTCCACGGGGAACATGGGAATCATGCCCGTGGGCAGATACAGGGTGGTGCTGCGGCGACGGGCTTCCAGATCCAGGTGATCCCCAGGAGCCAACCAGCGGGTGGGGTCGGCAATATGAATCCACAGCCGTTCCCGACCATCGCTCAAGTATTCCAGACTCAGACCATCATCAATTTCACGGGTACTCTCATCGTCAATCGTGTAGACCTTGAGCGTGGTTAGATCCAGACGCTCAACATTGGAGTCAGGTAGGGATGAATGCAGACGATGATCAGCCAATTCCAGCACCTGTGGAGGAAAGTGAAGCGGGATCTGACTGCGACGCAGAAAGAGATTCTCATGGGGACTCCACAGATCCAGATCTACTAATAACTGGAAGGCGGCCTGGGACGTTTGAGGGCGCTCCAAGGCTGTCAAAAGTTCTAGAGCTGGGGTGCGGTGTGACGCTTCTTCTCCCAGGGTAGCAAACCGCTCCAAAGACTCAATACGAGGACGGAACTTCGCCAAGTCGGACACAATGCCATCAGTTGGTGGCAGCTCGGGGGGAGAGGGGTTGCCGCTGATAGCCCCTGCTGCCGCTGCAATTGTTGACGGATCAGCGCCAAGAATTCCTGCCATTCTTGCTGGCGCTGCTGCTCCATTTCCAGTTGATGCTTGAGTTCTGCAACCTGAACCGCAGAGCGAGGTTCATAGCCCTCCCCTTTTTGCTTAAAGTACAACTTATCGTCCGCCAACAGCACGTGGGCGGCATAGAGCAAGGGGGGGTCCTGTGCTGAAAACAGTAGCAGTGCCAAACTGGTGGGAGTAACAATTTCTCCGGCTTCCACCAGCAATTCCCAGGCCACTTCTAAGGCGGCTGGGTCTAGATAGGGCTGCACCTGCTGCCAAAACTTAGAAAGATCGGCAGGACGATAGAGTTGCCCGGACACCTCATAGGTAATCTGTCGGGGATGAATGGTATGGGATTGACCCCGTTGATCGGTTACAATCCAGTGTTTCTTACCCTCTGGACGCTCGGCAACCGCCAGATGTCGGTCGCTGTGCAGACGAAATTCAATGAGAGTTCCCTTCTCCATTCAGACCTTAAGGGTGCGGTTGCAATAGTTGCCCATCCACTCTATACCCTAGCGTCTAACCCTCTTGGTTAATAAACGGTAATAAAGCCAAGAGGCGAGCCCTTTTAATTGCAGCTGTTAAATCGCGCTGCTGCTTGGCGGTTAAACCAGTGATCCGCCGGGGTAAGATTTTGCCCCGTTCGGTGACGAACTTCCGCAGGAGATCGACATCTTTGTAGTCGATGGGTTCGTCGGGTTTGATCGGGGAAACACGTTGACGGAAGAAGTTAGCCATAGCGAAGTACAACCCAAAACAAGTTCAAGAGATAGACGACGAGGAACGGCGATAGTTAACCAAGATTCCTTAGAACCCTACTTAATTTCTTTGTGAGCCGTGTGCTTATTGCAGTGGGGACAAAACTTCTTCAGTTCTATCCGAGCCGTGGTGTTACGACGGTTCTTGGTGGTGGTATAACGGGAAACACCGGGCGATCGCTTATTGGAATTGCTGCGACACTCGGTACATTCCAGCGTAATGATGATGCGGACGCCCTTAGCCATAGTTTCAGATCGGGGGTGAACTAAATTTTAGACACAAACTTTTATTGTTTCATACGACGGCTCACTTCCGCAACCATCTTTTTTAATTTCAGGTCTAGGGAGTAACCCCGCCGACTGGCTACCACCAGGGTTCCGGCGACGCGATCGTGGAGGGCCTGTCGTTGCAGGGGGTCTACCCAGGCGGGGAGACAGTCGATCACGAGGGGTAGCACCAACAGCATCACCCCGGCGTTGGTGGGGGATAGATTGGTCAGCCCTAGCACCACCAGCAACGCCCCCAACCCAGCAATGCCCTCCCGTTTTGCCAGCTCCAGCAGCCCCGGCCCTCGACCGTAGCGAGTTTCGACCACCTTCATATCCAGTGCCCAACGACCCAAACTTTGGCCCTGGTTCTGGTAAGTCACCAGCACCCGGGCGATCAGCCACACCAGCATAAAAACTGAGGCTCTGGGTCACCTGAACCCCAGGATTGGTGCCGCCGAAGGGGGAACTAATCAGCCAGACCGTCACAAAATCAATGGCAAAGGCCGCTGCGCGGCGGCCCATAGGTACCCTGGGATAGCGATTGGCTACAAGTTCACTCCGCATAACGATGATTGCGACGGATCTCTCCCATCTTAGGGGGTTCAGCGATCGCAGCGGTCACTGTTTTGGAGAAGGTGCGATATCCATCGCTGGCAAGGTTAAGCGCCGACTGCTTCCTTGGCTGCGTACATCACTTCCAGGGTGATCTCATTCATCCCCCGCTCACGGGCAAACTTCTCAGTGTTCCGTTTCACCTTACCGCGCACAAAACCCGGTACTTTATTCAACTCGGCTTGGGCTTCGCGATTCCAGTTGAGGTCAGAACCAGCGGAGATGCCTTTGTGGATCACTTCCTTGGTGTCATGCCCCCCAAAGATCTCTAACAGGTGGTCTTCCATGCCCAGGGTAAAGGAGTTGTAAACCAGATCGGTGAGTTGGTTGGTGCCTTCATACCCCAGGAAGGGCTTGTAGCCAATGGGGAAGTTCTGGATGTGGATGGGGGCAGCAATCACACCGCAGGGAATATTCAGGCGTTTGCCGACATGGCGCTCCATTTGGGTTCCAAAGATGGCTGAGGGTTCTACACGGGCGATCGCATCCCCAACTAGGCCATGATCATCGGTAATCAAGACCTCATCGCAGTACTCACTGACTTCTTGCCGGAACCAGTCGGCATCGTATTTACAGTAGGTGCCCGCCCAAACCACATGGATGCCCATTTCCCGAGCTAACACTTTGGTCATGGCCGCTGCATGGGTATTGTCTCCATACACAACCGCTTTTTTGCCCGTGAGATTTTGGCAGTCAATGGAACGGGAGAACCAAGCTGCCTGGGACACATAGAGGGTTTGGTTGTTGATGTAGTCCTCATAGTTGACATCGGCTCCCTGCTCGTTGATTACCTGCTGAATTTTCCGCAGACAACGGGCGGTCTCAACCACGCCCATGGGGGTAATGTCGATGCAAGGAGTGCCAAACTCCTGGTGCAAATATTCAGCCGTCATTAGACCGATTTCCCGATAGGGCACAAGGTTAAACCAGGCCTGGGGGAGTTTCTTGATTTCGTGAACCGATGCTCCCTCAGGGATGACCGCATTGACTGCAATCCCCAGATCCGCCATCAATCGCTTGAGCTCGGTGCAGTCATGCTGATTGTGGAAGCCCAGAGTGGTCATCCCCAGGATGTTGACGGAAGGCTTGGCAGTTTTGCCCTCCGGGAGTTCCCCTTTCTTGCGCGCTTTTTCAATGTAGTAATGAACGATTTGCTGGAGGGTGCGATCGGCGGCCTGCAACTCGTTGACGCGATAGTGGTTGACATCGGCCAGCATCACATCGCCTTGAGCCTCAATCTGCGCCCGATCCACAAAGTTTTGCAGGTCTTCTTGCAGAATGCTGGAGGTGCAGGTGGGAGTGAGCACAATCAAGTCTGGATGCTCTTCACTATCCTTGCGGGTAATATTATCGACGACTTTTTCTTGGGAACCACGGGCTAAAACGTTGCGATCCACCACACTGGTGGTGACGGGGGTAAAATTCCGCTCCCGTTCCAACATCGAACGCATGACGTTGAAGTAGTCGTCTCCCAGAGGCGCATGCATAATGGCGTGGACGTTTTTAAAGGAGCTGGCAATGCGAAGTGTACCAATGTGGGCGGGACCAGCATACATCCAGTAAGCCAATTTCATAGGGTGCCTCTCTTATGCGGGGTTCGGTCAGGGTCGGGAGCAGGGACAGGGGATGATAATGCCTCTCAATTTTCTCAGACCGAGTCCTCCTATGGGCAACCCTGACCCCGATGGGTTGATGTAGAAAATCGATCCCCAAACTCCTTTGAACCCTTACTGGACAGAGCATACACCACCCCAAATCTAGGGGGACTTCCCCGCCGGACTTGCAATGATTCTTAATGGCTAGAGATATCCTGGGACGCTTATCTAGAGAGGAATTTGGGATATTCATTCCATTCCCTCTATGGCAGCCCCATCATCAGTCACCTGTTCCCAGATTGCTATAATCGCCACGGTTGCCAGGTGTAACACAGGTTGGGATCGGATGAAATATATAGACAATAAATTCCACAGGGCGCTGACCCCGTACCTGTTTTTGTTGCCCGCCTTGTTGGTCTTGAGCCTGACCGTTTTCTGGCCTGGCATTCAGGCGTTTTACCTCAGCTTTACCCGATTTGAATACGACCTCACCCAGGCACCAGAGTGGGTGGGACTGGCGAACTTTCACCGCCTCTGGGGCGATCGCGTCTTTTGGCAAACCCTGGGGAATACCCTGATCTACCTGGTGGGGGTGGTGCCCGTTTTGGTGACCCTACCTTTGGGGTTGGCGATTCTCGTGAACCAAAAACTCCGGGGGATTCGCTGGTTTCGCGCCGCCTACTACACCCCGGTTGTGATTTCCATGGTGGTGGCTGGCATTGCCTGGAGATGGCTCTACGCTGAGAATGGCTTGCTCAACCAATGGCTCCAGGTGCTACCCCTGGGGTTGGGCAGGGATGGCATTCCCTGGCTCACCAGTCCCCGTTGGGCAATCTTTAGTGTCATGGCAGTGACCATCTGGAAAGGATTGGGCTACTACATGGTGATCTATCTGGCGGGCTTGCAATCGATTCCCGCAGATCTCTATGAAGCCGCCGCCATCGATGGTTCCGATGGGGTAGGTCAACACTGGGATATTACCGTGCCACTGATGCGGCCCTACCTGCTCTTAGTGGCAGTGATTTCAGCGATTTCAGCCACAAAGGTGTTTGAAGAGGTCTACATCATGACCCAGGGGGGACCACGCAATAGTTCCAAAACCATTGTCTATTACCTCTACGAACAAGCATTTCAAAATCTAGAAATGAGCTACGCCTGTACCATCGGGCTGGTGCTGTTCTTATTGATTTTAGGGTTATCGATTTTAAACCTCTGGATTTCGGATCGACGGAAGCGACAGGCAGCCTCCTAGGGTTTAGTCATCCGGTGATCGGTACAGGCTTGTTGGGCGATCGCCACTACCTGGGGATAATTCACCTTTCCCTGGACATTCCGGGGGAGGTCGGCAACGGGAATCCAATGTTTGGGATGCTTGAAGCGGCTCAGGCGATCTGCGATCGCTGCCTTGAGGGTAGCAGGTAAAACCCAGGGATCATAGGGGACGTAAACCGCTGCAACCGCCTGTCCCCACGCTGGATCGGCCAGACCCACAACGCAGACATCTTGAACCAGTTGGGTCTCCCGCAGAGCAGCCTCCACCTCCCCTGGAAAAACCCTTCTACCCCTCCGGTGATGATCTTGCTGCTGTTGCGACCGAGAATGTGTAAGCAGCCATCGCCATCGAGCCAGCCCTGATCGTCGGTTTGAAACCCATCACCATGAAAGCCACTGCCAGGAGCATCGGGATAGTAACCCAGCGCCAGGGACGGAGCTTGAATGTCGATGGTTCCAGGTTGGTTGAGCGGGAGTGGCTGACCTGTTGGATCACAGATGCGGACATGGGCATGGGGAAGCACTGACCCACAATGGCTCTGTCCCTGTAAGAAGGCCTGCGGTCGCAGGGTGGCAATCTGGGCAGCGGTTTCCGTCATCCCGTAGGTCAAGGCTAGGGGAATGCCAGAGGCTCTGGCTTGGGTTAGCAACTCCGGCCACGGCGGTGCTCCCCCTAAAAAGACCGTACGAAAACGAGACAGCCAACCTCCGCCCTCTGGATGCCCTAGTAAGCGTTGCAGCTGGGTCGGTACCAAGGAGAGAAAAAAACCCGCTCTGGTTGCAGCCTCCCCGAGGGGTGCCGTGGCGATACTCGCAGCACTATCAAGCAACGGCAGATCCGCAACACCCATGACCATTGCCCCAAAGGGCAACACCACAAACGTCTCCCCCGGTTACCAGCGATCGCAGAAACTGCATCAAACCGCTGACATGGTAAAGGGGCAATACACAACAGGAGTGGATAGTCTCCCCTTGCAGGTGCTGCCTCAACCCCTGAACCGCCGCCATCAGGGTTTCCCAGGTATGGATGGCAAACCGGATGTTGCCGGAAGATCCCCCCGGTGGGGATCAGAATTCTGCACTGGGTTGTAGGAATCGAGACGCTAGAGGCGGCCACCTCCTCTGGGCTGGGCAGATAGTGATGCTCTGCCAACCCCCCAGATGCCATGGGGTTGACTCTGCTCTAACACCCCTTGGAGTTCGCGGGGGGCCCAGTCGGGATTCCCTAAAAACCAGCGTACAATCTACACCTGCAGCAACTGTCAACCCGGCCAGGAAGTTCAGGGGCTCCCGCTCCATCAGCAAAATTCTGGGATGGGGATGCCGAGCTTTCAGATCCCTCAAATGAGCTTGGTGTTGGGCGAGGCAAACCTGAAGGCGATCGCGATCGCAGTTGAGCCAATGCGCCGCTGCCCAGGCTTCCATGTGCTTGAGAGACTCCACCCCACCAGCAAGCATAGAGTTGCTACCTTAGATCGACCTCACAACCATCCCCTAGCCCAATCAGGGTATAGATCCGTTTTTCCAGGTGCTCCACCCTGGCATGATTTTGTGCCTGTTGATGGGACAGCCGTACTTCAACCATGGCTAGGCGTTCTGTCAGGTGGAGGATATTGGCGTGGGCCAGTTCCATGAGGGTTTGATACTTTTCAATACGATCCAGGGCTTTCGTCCCCGCCGCTGTTTGCTGCTCCAATTGCTGCAGCGTCCCGCCCAATTTCCCCTGAATGGCCCGAATGATCCGAAGGGAGCGACGATTTTTGGCTTGTTTGTCCCTGATGCGGCTGAGGCAAAGCGGTGGCAGATCGCGAGTCATAGGGTCGGGGAAACGTTGTTCTTCATTGTGCCATCCCCGTTACCATCAGGATGCACTGTGATCCAAAAAGTTACTGGCGGGGATCATCCCCCCGCTTGGTTCTGACCCTGGGGAGGGTCATGCCAAAATTTCAACCGTCCCCAATTGTCCATCAATGCGAACCCGTTGCCCATCCCGTAACACCTGAGTGGCATGGGGGATGTCCATCACCGCCGGAATCCCATACTCTCGAGCTACGATCGCCCCATGGGACAATCGACCGCCAACCTCGGCAATTAAGCCCCCGGCCCGAGCCAACAGCGGTGCCCACCCAGAATCAGTGTAGGGAACCACAAGGATGATGTGAGACCCCAAACCAGGGACTAGCTGTAGGGTGCGCAAGACCTTGACCTCCCCTTCGCAGCAGCCGGGACTGGCTCCAATCCCCTGGAGGATTTGCAGGGGATGAGCGCTACTGGGACTGGGCACCCGGGGTGCTGCATGGCCATAGATCAGCGGTGGCACCCCAGGGAGTTGGCTGTTTTGTTGCCACTGGTGACGCTGTTGGGCAATGCGATCGCCGAGGGCTGGGATCTGGGGGGCGGGATCAGCGGTGCCCCCCTGTAGGATCTCGTCCCACTCCAGGAAGAAAATATCCCCCGGCTTCTCTAACAGCCCCGCTGCTAGCCAGTGTTGCTCTAGGGCGAGAAAGCTCCAGCGTAATTCTGCCAACAAACGACTGTAAACAACGGTCACCTGCCCTTTGAGATCGACCCGTCTTTGCAGTCGCGGATAGGCCCGTCGTCTCCGTGGGGATCGGGACGGGGGGTCGGGGAGCAAGGCAGAGCTGGACAAATAAATCCAGGGCGATCGCGGGGTCTTCTTTCCAGGTGGGAATGGCAATGTCAGTGCCCACCGGACTGAGATAGCCGTACGCTTGCAGTAGTTGGTGCAGTTGGTCGAGGAGGTGTAGTCCTAAGGCGGTGGTTCCCAGTGCCTGGAGCCCGGTCTCTGTCTGCACTGGGGTGGTTGACAGATGGGTCAGCAAGGGACGGGCTTGATCCGCTAAAGCTTGGAGCGATCGCAGAGCGGCGACTTCTGGGGTTTGCCCCTGATCCAAAGCCGTTTCCGGGGCACGAATCAGGGCTTGGCGCAGAGCCACACTGAGGGGAGCCAAAATGCTGAAGTAGGTTGCGCGTTTAAGCAGTGCTAACAGGGTCTCGATCCGTGCTATCAAGGCATCGACGTTAAGATCTGTGGCTGGCTGGGCAGCTAAGGCTGCTAAGGTGGGCTGAAATTGGTGGCGATCTTGCCGTTGAAAGTCCTTCACCAGTTGTAGTTCTCGCCCCAGTAACCGCAGCAGTCCCGGTAGATTCCCCAAAGTCACCAGTAGGGGGGGACGCGAGAATTTTGCTCCTCGGGTGAGAAACTCTAAACTTTCGGGGGGCAATCCCATACGGCGAAAAATTTGCCCCAGCAGGGAGGCATTGAAATAGGCATGGGAGTCATGGAGGGTGGCCGTGGCTGCAAAGGTTAGATCCTGCGCCCGTTTCCCCAAAACCACCGTGAACAATTCCCCCCAAACTCCACAGGTCAGGGGTTGATTAATCGACCACGTCAGGGGGCGAATGGCACCGGGAATCACTTCCGCGGCAATTTTGCGGGTCCAGATCGGCAGCAGGGTGGTAATCGGTCGCGACTGCAACAGCCACAGGGTTTGTCCGTCAAAGCTCCACTCAATGTCTTGGGGAATACCGTGGTAGTGAACTTCCAGATGGCGAGCCAGGTAGGCAACCTGTTGGATCAGGCGGGGGGGCAGATCCCCCGCACCTTCCAGGGGCAAGGCTCGCTCCTCGGGGAGTAGCCAACTGGACTGGGGTCGTATCTCACCCTCGGGAATATACACCCGATAACATTCCGGTGTCACTTTCCCTGAAACCACCTGACTGGCTGCCCCTGGGAGGGCTTCAATCACCACCGCATCCCCCTGACAGGCAATCGGATCCCGGCTAAAGGCCACCCCTGAAAACACAGCCTCTACCTGTTGCTGAATCAGGATAGCCATTGCATCTTCGGGGAGGTGGCGATCGCGGCGATATTGAATCGCCGCCGGTTGATCGTAGGAAGCGAGACAGCGACCGATTGCGGCCTCCAGTGCTGGAGTATTGGTGACGTTCAGCACTGTGGTGTACTGTCCAGCGGCGGAAGCTACCTCGGAGTCTTCCCCAATGGTGGAGGATCGCACCACTAGGGGGCGCTGTCGGGAGGGTTGCAGAAACCCCATCAGGGGTTCTGGGTCATCCCCCGGTGGGATCACCCAGCCCGCCGGTACAGGGTAGCCCCGCCGCCGCAGTTGGGCCAGGGTTGCAGCCTTTGCGCCCACTCGGTGGGGCGTGAGGGGTTGATCCAGGGAGACGAGGGCGCGATGGCCAGAGGCCGGTCTTTGACCATCGCCGCGAAAAAAGTGAAACATCCCTTGGGAACTGGGCTGTCCCTGGGATGGTTCCAAATCTAAATCATCGGGAATGTGCTGGTAGATCCAGGCCATTAAGACGGCCAGGGCGATCGCCGCCCCAATCTGGGAGAGATCCTGGGGATGGCGTAAAGCCGTGAGCAAGGGAAAGAGGACTAATACCCCCCAGCGTCCCTGGTGGCGCTCCCGCAAAATCGTAAAGCCAATGCCGCCAATCACAAAGGTGAGACCAGCAACCACCGGGTCATAGACCAGATAGCCCCAGACCACATTGGTGGTTCCGGCTCCCCGTCCCATCCAGTAGCGTCCCGTTACCAGAGCCATCAAGGCGATTAACTCCCAGGTGGGGTCAAGGGGGAAAAACTGCCGTGCCAGCAGCACCGTGGCAATTCCCTTGAATGCCTCTGACAGAACTGCTAAGGTTCCGGCCAAGCGCCCCCCGATGGTAAAAGGCTGCGGTCACACTGAGGTTGCCCGTGCCTACCTGGGTCAATTTTTGCTGGGCGATCGCAGCGGTGATCCAGTCAATCAGCGGCAGCCCCCCCGAAGAGTGGGCAGAGAACAAAAATCAGCAGCGCACCCCCCGACCTGGGTCAGTGTGATGGTCATGGCGTTTGTGAAAGTAGGATCCAGCTATCCCCAGGATAGACAACCCACCGAATTTTCTGAACTCCTGAGCGGGGCACTCCTAACGGGGGCGAAGACAGGAGGCGGGGGCTTGCAGCGGCAAGGTAAACCAGAAGGTAACCCCTGCCCCCGCTTGACTCCGCACCCCAATTTCACCGCCATTGGCCGTGATAATTTGCCGACACAAGTACAATTGCATGCCCATGCTGGGACAGTATCGGGTGTTGCCTCCCTGGGTATAGAGTTCAAACAGGCGATCGCAGTCCTCGGCCTCCAGCCCAATGCCATTGTCCGCAAGGGTGCAATGTAACATGCCGCTGGCAACCCACGCTTGCACCGACAACGCTAAACCTGGCGGATTGTGCTTCAGGGCGGTGGTGATTAAGTTCTCAAAGACTCGCTGTAGTTGGGTGGGATCCGTGGTAATCGGGGGGAGGTCAGCTGCGAGGTCATAGCTGACCGTGGCCTGGTTTTTATCAAGGTTGGGCGCTAGCTTGCTGAGCAATTGCGGCAGCCACTCCTGGAGTCTCAGGGGCTGGCACGTCAGGGTCACCCCTTGGAGTTCGCTCCGATGGACATCCAACAGAGAGTTAATCATTAACAGTTGGCGATCGCAGCTCTGGATCATCCGGTCTAACAAGCAACGACTCAGGGGGATGGGATCTTCGGAATGGCGGAGCAAATTCTTCAGCACCATTATGGTGCCCATCACCGGTGTCCGCAGCTCATGGGTCACCGACTGCATAAAGGCTTCCTTCAGTTGATTGAGTTCCTGAAGCTCCTGCACCTTTTGCTGGATTTGGGCGGTGCGGTCTGCCACCTGCTGCTCCAGCGTGGTGTTGAGGGTCTGCACCTGGTGATACAGCTGGGCCTGTTGGGTGGCGATCGCGATCTGAGTCGCTAACTGTTCCAGTAATTCCACCTCTGCGGCTTGCCAATGACGAGGGGCGGAACATTGCTGAGCGACCAGTACCCCATAGAGTTGCTGATCGACAAAACTCGGCACCGCCAAACTGGCTTTAATCTCAAACCGCCGGTAGTAGGAGGTCAGCCAGGGAGAAAACTGCAACTCGGCGATATCGTCGATGGCCTGGGGATGGCGCTGCTCAAACTTGGCTCGGAATTCTCTCAAGGAACATTCATCAGCCACCCAGCCTTTCAACGACATGCGGTCAGGAGCAACGGATTCCGCAACCACCTGCCCCCGAGTCTCCCCCGTCATCTGCCCGATCAAGACCCGATCAGCTTGTAGCAGGTGTCTGACTTCCAACACGGCGGTGTTGAGGATAGTCTCTAGATCGAGGGATTGGCGAATTCGTAAACTCACCTCGGCTAAGAGTCGCGCCCGTTCCGCCGAGGCTTGCAGCAGCAATTCTGAGCGTTTGCGCTCTGTAATGTCGGTGGTGACCGCGAGGATACAGGCAACCCCATTGACATAAATCAGCTCTGCCGACAGCAGGCCAATGAACGTCTCACCGGATTTTGTTCGAAATCGACACTCCAGTTCCTGGACTTCTCTCTGGGTTTGCAATTGTTGTAACAGGCGATGGCCGAAGGCCGGCCTTTGACCCTCACGGGCGGGGGAATCGAGCCAGAGTTGTAACTCGGCAACCGTGTGGCCAATGACTTCAGAACGTTGGTAACCACTGATGCGGAGGAAACTGTGATTGACTTCAATAAACCGCCCTTCTTGAAGGGTTGAAAGGCTTAGGGGGTTGGGACTGGCTCGAAAGGCTTTGGAAAATTTTTCTTCAGAAACCCGCAATGCCTCCAGGGTTTGTTGTTGGGCAATCAGACCCCCCACATTGGCAGCCATGGTCATTAACACCGCTTCTTCATCCCCAGACCATTGGCGATCGCAGTGACAATCATCAAACCCAATAAACCCCCAGAGCACAGGAACCGCCGATGGGGACTGGGACAATTCAGCATAGGATGGATGCTCACCGGGTTGAATCAAGATCGGCACCACCAGGATAGAGCGAATCTCCTGCGCCTCCAGACAAGGTCGCTCTCCAGCAGGAAACTCCCGCACGAGTCCGGCGATGGACTCCCCCGCCGTCAGCTTTTCCAGCCACCGCAATAGACCAGCACCACGATAGCTGAGGTTCTGAAGCTGGGGATTGGGGTGTTGTGCCGTCACAGAGGGCCGTGCCCACTCAAACCGCTGACTCATGGCAGGTTCTGTGGTTTCCGGATGGGGATGGGTCTCAAAGATATACACCCGATCTACCCCTGTGACCTCTCCGAGGATTGCCAATGCCTGGGCGATCGCGCTGTCGAAGTCCTGATGAATCAGCAATTGATTGGTTGCCTGAGCCACACCTTGCAGGAGTGTCGGCTGAACCAAGTAGCACAGATCGGAAACCGGAGGTGGGTTGGGCATTACTTCAAAACATTATCTTGAGTGGGTGAGTCGATTACCTCCATTCTTGAATGGTGATCGTGATCCAGCCAACACCTGATCGGGTTAAACCCAGAGCTGCTCCTAATGAGTCTCTGCCCCCGAGAAGATGCTTGTCAGACGGGGGTGTACGATCCACCTCAAGCCTTGAGCGCTGCCACCAACAACTGAGCAATTTCTCGGAGTTGTTGCTTGTTAAAGGATTCAATTAACACCCGTGCGACCGCCTGGGGTTCTGCGGGAACCGTGAGGGGTTGGGTTGCGGGACTGACCCCTATCGTCCCGGAAGCCGCTGCTAGTTTTTGTAGGCTAGGACTGGGGGCGATCGCCCCAGGATTCTCGGCCAGGAGCAGTTCACTGGCCTGTTTGATTTCTTTAATCAGAATTGGAGCCAGCGTGGGGTAGGGAGTTTGGGAATTTGCCACCGCCCGCTGGATCGTCTGAATCAGCGATCGCCAAGGTTCGACCCCCGGACACAACTGAATCAGGCGATCGCAACACATGACAATTTGCTGTCGTCCCGCAGCGGTCGGTGCTTGCTTGAAGAAGGGCAGGGCTTGCTTAAGAATCTCATTCACCTGGGCAGCAAAATTAGCCCCCACCAGTCGTCTGGCAGGCTCAGGGGTGACTTCTACCCCATTCATCAAAAAGCTGAGGTGGTTTTGCAACTGGGTAAAGATGGGTTCTGATTCTTGGAGTAATTGCTGAGCATCTTCTTCTCGAAAACCAAAGGGACCCTGAATACAGTCAGTCAACTCCCGCAGGGAATCAAAGCCTTTCAAAAATAGGGATTCTAATTTTTGGTCAATGTTGATGGGATGGTCTTTGAGTAATTTGAGGCAATCTTCCAGGTGGTGGGCGGTGCGGTGAATGCCGTCAAACCCCAACATGGCTGCCCCCCCCGTTGACCGAGTGAGCGGCGCGAAACAATTCATTAATCATGTCTGAATCATCCACGGTGGTCTGGAGATCGAGGAATCCTCGTTCGAGCGTGTTGAGGTGTTCCCTGGCTTCCTCAATGAAATAACCGACAATCTGCTGTTGCTTCCCTGACTGCACGGCAATGCTCCTCAAATGCAAGACTTCAAGATCCCAAGCAAGGGCCTTAGCAAGGGGTTCGCCCCTAAGATGCCCAATTCTTCTTTAGATATTAGAACAGTGCTATTAAATCTAAATATGTGGTTGAGATAAAGAATATGCGATCGCTCCCAAATTGGGGAAGGATCAGCCTTGACATTCTGGGTTGATGGGGCAGCGATGGTCTCCCACCGGCCTAGCTCTAGGGGAGCGGCGATGGCGATGATCGCCGCCGGACTGTTAGTACCTAGCAGCGCCGACATCTAGATGTGCCGCGACAGTAAGGACGACCTTTCCAAAAGATCCCCAGCAAGACCCCAAACAGCACTGGGGAGCCTTGACCTAGGATCAACCCTGGTAAGGGCAGCACCCGCACACAGAGCACCAGCAACAAGACACAGAAAAACAATGCCCAGAGACTTGCCGCATTGATCAGAATGGGTTGATAGAGACGTTCTAAGGCATAGACAGCGAGAACACCCATGGCAATGCCGATTCCGAGGACAACTAATGTTCCCAGTCCCGGAGATAACAGCAGCTGAAACATGCGGTGAATGGGGGGTAGATGCTCAAACCCTAAGAACAAGAGAAAGTCGAGGGCAAGGGTCACAACCGTTGTCAGGGCAGCAACTGGCAGCAATTCTTTCCACGGTAACAACTTCAGCCGACGTACTAACGCCATAGGCTCGCTCCTGGACATCATCATGGGAATTATGGAATCACTATAACTGGTACTCGGGGGGAGAAACCGACACACGACCCCTGAGCTGAAAGCCTTCTGGAACTCCTAGAGCTGCCGAACCGTCTGTTGAAATTACTGCCATTTGTGAATAAACATGTTTCACTATCGGTAGGATCTTTTAGGATCTTTCTGAACCGATCCGGTGTCCCTTACGCTGTACTGTTAGTGCAACAGTTATCTGCTGGCTTATGTCGTCATCGAGTGTCCGTTCCAGTCAGGGTACTCTAGAGCGCCTTGCCTTAGAGTCTGAGACCTCCCCCGAACCTACGGCTGCAAATGCAGTTCTCTCTGCTGTTTTGACCTCTGGCATAGCATCGAGCCATGAAACAGACGCAGTTGAACTCCATGCCGAGCATCTGATGGACGAACTCTTCCAGGAGGTGGAGCATGTATTCAGCGAGGGAATGAAACTGCCGTCTCAGGGGGTAAATGGGGCATCTTCCCCGATGTCTGAGCAGCGATCAACAACTCTGCTCTCCATGCAGTCGTTGTCTGCAACCCTAGAAGCGACCACCCCGTCCGATCTGGTTCCCTACAGGAGTCAGCCGACCGCTGCTGTCACCCTTCATGACCCCTACGACTGGATGCCAGTGGAAGCGACAGCGGTTGCCGACCCAACTTTAGGGGTGGGTGCCGATGGGACTGACCCTACGCTGATTCATCCCCACCCCATCTGGCGATCGCTGGATATGCAGCAGCTCTTGCTTGGGGGAGGCATGACTCTGATTGGTTTGGCAGGGATTTGGTTAGCGAGTCAACAGAGTCATCTGGCGGGCACACCCGTCGTCAACGCCGCCGCTTCCCCCCCAAGCCTTGATCTCCCAACCTCCCAGCCCTGGAGGAGATCCCTTTTTTAAACTACTTGCAGCAAGCGCTTTCCCGTCTAGAGCGCACCCAGACAACAACGGCCACGGCTCTGAATCCCAATCGTTCCTTAGGGGTATCGCCACCTGCACCAGGGAATCTAAAAGTGGTAGCACCCACAACGGGGGGCACCAATGACCTTCCGAAGATTCCAGTACCGGCCCTCCCCCCCACCCGCCGAAGGCTCCCCCAGTCAGTGGCTGCCACCCATGACACCATCAACCTCCGCCCCTGCCGCAGTTCCCCTGCCCTCCATTACCCCTGCCCCCATTCAGCCAACCGCAGCGGTGCCCCCCCCGGTTCCGAAGGTGCAGCATATTCTCACGGGGGTATTTGAGTTGGGCAATCAGTCAGCGGCGCTATTTAGCATCAATGGCATCAGTCGGCGCGTCTATGTGGGAGAAACGATTGGCAGCAGTGGTTGGTCTTTAATGCAGGTTGCCAATCAAGAGGTGGTAATTCGGCGCAATCGGGAGGTTTATACCATTGAGATTGGCCAAAAGTTCTAGGATAGGGGTGAATTTTTCGCGGTGGGAGTGCCCAGTATGGGCTTATTTGAAGACCTGAGCCAGTTTCTCGAACGTCGTCTAGAGGAATTTTTACGGGAAAATCCTCACCTCGCGTTACAGGCTTTAGAAGAAAAACTTCGGGAGCAGGAAACCGAAACCCAGGAACTGATAGCGGATCTCAAGCAGCAACAGCAGCAATCCCAGGCGGAGATTCTCGCCATTGCCCAAGAGATCCAGCGCTGGCATACTCGTGTTGATAAAGCCAGGGCTGCGGGTCGAGTTGACTTAGCAGAGGCTGCCCAAGAGCGAGAATCGGCCTTATTGCGGGAGGGCAATCAACGCTGGGGTCAAATGGAGATGTTGGGTGAGCGACTGCGCCAAGCCGAGGAACTCCACCGGAAAATCACAGCCCGCCGCCAAGAGGTGGGGACGAAGGTAGCCCAAGTAGTGGCAAACCAGGCATCAACGGCACAACATCAAGGGGCTGCCTCTAGCTGGGATCGTCCCTTTAACCCCCCTGCACAACCAGCCAGACCCCTTAGAAGAAAAATTTAATCGCTGGGAAACAGAGGATGAACTGGAGCAAATGAAGCGGCGCATGGGCCGATAACTACCCGATTAGACTGACAATAACTGCATCCCTTTGGTGCTCGGATCAAAACGGCGAGGAAAACAGGTTTCCCGATCGTACTTTGCCCCAAAGAGATAGGCTTTCCCCAGGTTTGTCCCCCGCAGATCGGCACCACAGAGGTCGGTACCACCCAAATTGGTGCCCCTGAGATTGGCTTCAAACAAGTCTGCTCCCCTGAGATTGGCATCCGCCAGATTTGCGTCCGCCAGATTCGCCACCATAAGATTGACATCCCGCAGATCCGCAGCCTGAAGCATGGCACCGCCTAAATCTGCTTTCAAGAAATCTCGCTCCCCTGCTTGATATCGCTCCAGCAGTTCTGAGACATCATTGACAGCTCGATAGGGTTGCAGGCGAGACACAGACTAGCCACAGCGATAGCAGTTCCACCCTAGTTATCACCCACCGGATGGGGAGATGGGTAGCCGCATGGCTAAAAAATCAGGGTTTCACAACATTGTGACGCCTGCCCTGGGGTTTTGATTGCACTCCGTAAAGTGTGCGTCTCTATGACCAACGAGACTCGATACACTCAAGAATGCTGTTACTTTGTGGATCATGACAGACTCTAAAGCAATTAGCGCTGCTGTTGCCAAGCTGTACGATACCTATCCCTTCCCGCCCGAGCCCTTACTGGATGCCCCACCTCCTGGCTATAACTGGCGCTGGAATTGGCGTACTGCCTACAACTTTTGCACCGGGTGTCAACCCGAGACCCAAGCCATCCGGATTTTAGATGCGGGGTGTGGAACCGGGGTGGGCACCGAATATTTAGTGCATCTGAACCCTCAAGCCACAGTGGTAGGAATTGATCTCAGTGCCGGTGCTTTGGCAGTGGCCCAGGAGCGCTGTCAGCGATCTGGCGCGGATCGGGTGACGTTTCACCACCTGAGTCTGTACGAGGCTGAACAACTCCCCGGTGGATTTGATCTCATTAACTGTGTGGGAGTCCTGCACCACCTGCCCGATCCAATCCGAGGCATCCAAGCCCTAGCGCAGAAACTTGCCCCTGGAGGGCTGATGCACATTTTTGTCTATGGTGAACTGGGTCGTTGGGAAATCAAGCTGATGCAAGCGGCGATCGCCCTGTTACAGGCAGAGAAACGAGGGGATTATCCCGATGGGGTAAAGGTGGGACGGCAACTGTTTGCCACCCTCCCCGAGAACAATCGCCTGGTACGGCGAGAACGAGAACGCTGGTCCCTGGAAAACCAGCGGGATGAATGTTTTGCAGATATGTACGTCCATCCCCAGGAAATTGACTACAACATTGAGAGCCTGTTTGAGTTAATTGATGCCTCCGGCCTGGAATTTATTGGGTTTTCTAACCCCAACTCCTGGAACCTGGAAGCATTACTGGGAAGCAATTCTGAGCTGATGCAGCGAGTCCAGTCCCTCAGCGATCGCCAACGATACCGTCTGGCCGAACTTCTCCATCCCGATCTGGCAACCCACTACGAATTTTTTCTCGGTAAAGCCCCACTCCCCCGATGGGACTGGACTGATGATCAGGCACTCTTGGCGGCGATTCCAGAACGCAGTCCCTGTATGGATGGGTGGCCGAGCCAGTGCCTGTTCAACGCCAACTATGAGATTATTCAACTCTCCCCCGCCACGTTTCAGTTTCTCCAAGCCTGTGAACCACAGCAAACACGTACCATTGGTGCCATTCTCACCGAGGTAGATCTAGACTTAGCCGAGGTGCGCACCCTCTGCCAGCAGCAATTGCTATTGCTAACACCCGGTTAATACTTTTTTAAGTATTGTTTCCACCCCATGGTATGATTATCGATGGTTTTACGGGCTGAAAACAGTTCTCTAGACTCGTTTGTGAGTGTTGTGGATTTGTCAGATCAATTGCCTGCGCCTAGCTCTTTAAAGACCACCGAAGCAACTGTAGGCTCGTCTGCCCCAGTTTCTGAGGGAGGTGGAGCTATGGGAGAGTACTACCAACTCAAGCGCAACTTGCTGACCATTACCAGCTTGTTGTCCCTTAGCATTTTTGGCTGCGTCTGGGGTTTCTATTCTCTGACCATCGCTCTGAACTATTTGATAGGGGCATGTGCGGGTGTGGTTTACTTAAGTTTGTTGGCCAGGAATGTCGAGCAACTTGGAAGTCAAACGAAACGCATGGGGAAGGCTCACTTTGCTGTTTTTGTGGGGGTTGATGATCTTCGCCACACAATGGCAGCAGTTGGTGGTTCTACCCAGTTTTTCTGGGATTTCTGACTTACAAAATTACGCTCATCATCTATGTGCTAAAAGCTGCTTTTGTAGCTGAGTCTTCGTAGGTGGCAGGTTGTAAACCGTGAGAGCACGTTTTTCATTGGTGGCGTTTTGATGAGGTTGGGCAAATGATGCACCAGAGCAGCCTATTCTTGAATTTTTTCCCTAGTTTTAACACCTTCTTCCTTGCCAAGCTAGAGGTTGGTCATCATCTTTACTGGCAGATTGGTAACCTCAAAATTCACGGACAGGTGTTTATCACCTCTTGGATCGTGATTAGTGTCTTGGTTCTGGCTTCAGTACTGGCCACTCGAAATGTGCAGCGCGTCCCCAGTGGAATTCAGAATTTCATGGAATACGCCTTGGAATATGTTCGAGATTTAACCAGGAATCAAATTGGTGAAAAGGAGTATCGCCCCTGGGTTCCTTTCATCGGTACACTATTCTTGTTCATTTTTGCCTGCAACTGGTCAGGTGCCCTCGTACCTTGGAAGCTGATTCAGCTACCTGAAGGTGAACTGGCCGCACCGACCAATGATATCAACACAACCGTTGCCCTGGCGCTGCTGGTTTCCCTTGCATACTTTTATGCGGGGTTCCGCAAGTCAGGCTTGGGGTATTTTGCCAAGTATATTCATCCAACACCGATCCTATTGCCGATCGCAATTTTGGAAGATTTTACCAAGCCTCTCTCCCTGAGTTTCCGTTTGTTTGGGAACATTCTGGCAGATGAATTGGTGGTCGCGGTGTTGGTACTCCTAGTGCCCTTGTTTGTACCGCTGCCAGTGATGATGCTAGGACTCTTTACCAGTGCCATTCAAGCACTGGTGTTTGCGACCCTGGCAGCCGCTTACATCCATGAGGCACTGGAGATTGGCGAAGAGCATGGAGGGGAACATTAATCCTCTTCAGCAGGGGTGATGCACCCGCTTGCGAGTGGTGATAGTGAGTACTGTCACGTAGTTCGGTGATTAATTTCGATTGATTTTGTACAAAAGGTAGGAAAGCTCATCATGGATCCATTAGTTTCTGCTGCTTCTGTTTTAGCTGCTGCCCTCGCCATTGGTCTCGCTGCCATCGGCCCTGGGATTGGACAAGGGAATGCTGCTGGTCAAGCGGTCGAAGGGATTGCCCGTCAGCCAGAAGCAGAAGGCAAGATTCGCGGTACCTTGCTGCTAACCCTGGCGTTCATGGAGTCCTTGACCATCTATGGTCTAGTGATTGCCTTGGTGCTGTTGTTTGCTAATCCTTTCTCTGCCTAGCACAGTTTTGCTGGAGTGATAGAGGTGGGGAACTGTATCGCCCCTCTATCACTCCAGTTGTCATCAAGCCAACTGCTAAGGAGAAAACGCATGTTTGATTTTGATGCCACACTGCCGTTAATGGCTGTGCAGTTTCTACTGTTGGCGGCGCTACTCAATGCCATCTTCTATAAGCCCCTGACAAGGGTCATTGAAGAGCGGAGCGAGTATATTCGCACCAATGAAACGGAGGCTCGGGAACGCTTGGCCAAGGCCGAAAATTTGGCAAAACAGTACGAACAAGAATTGGCAGAAACCCGAAGAGAGTATCAGGCTACCATTGCCGCAGCGGAGGCCGAAGCTCAAAAGCTAGCAGCTCAGACAATTGCTGAGGCTCAAAAAGAGGCTCAAATGCAACGAGAGCAAGCTCAGGCAGAGCTAGAGCAACAGAAGCAAGCGGCAATGACGACCCTGGAACGGCAGGTGGATGCCCTCAGTCGCCAGATCCTGGAGAAGCTCTTGGGAGCATCCTTGGTGAATTCTTAAGGTTTTACCCCTCGGAGCTTCTCTGGGTGGGCAAGTCCTGATCGTTGAGATGAAGTTGTGCAGTTAGGGATAAGTGTCATGGGGAGCTTTTTATGGCTAGCGACAGAGCCTAGCGCCGCTGCCTCGCAACTCGCAGAAGCAGTGGAAGCGCATGGGATTGGGTTGAACTTCAATCTCCTGGAAACGAACCTGATCAACCTGGCGATTGTAATTGCTGTGCTGTTCTACTTTGGGCGGCAATTTCTGGGAAAAGTGTTAACTGAACGTCGTGAGGCGATCGCGGTGGCGATTCAAGAGGCTGAAGCCAAACGGCAGCAAGCTGCGATCGCCCTTGCCGAAGAGCAACAGAAGTTGACCCAAGCTCAAGCAGAGGTTGAAAAGATTCGTGCTAGCGCGACAGAAACGGCGAAAGCTGCACGGGCGGCTATTTTAGCCAAGGCAGCCGACGATGTGAAACGGATGCAGGAGAACGCTGTTCAGGACTTGACCTCCGCCCAAGAACGGGTTATGGGAGAGCTGCGACAGCGGATTGCCACTTTGGCCTTGACCCAGGTGGAATCACAATTAAAGTCACAGTTGGATGCGGCAAAGCAACAGCAATTGATCGATCGCAGTATTGCTCTCCTGGGAGGTTCTAGATGAGCAGTCTCGTTAGCACAGAAGTATTTGAGCCCTATGCAACGGCTTTGATGTCCATTGCCCAGTCCCAAAATCTTGTGGATCGGTTTGGGGACGATGTGGCCTATCTTCTGAACCTGATCCGGGAATCCGCTGACTTGCAAGAGTTCCTAGCCAACCCCTTTGTCCAGGTTAACGATAAAAAAGCTGTCCTGAAGCAAATTACGGGTGATCCAGTCCATCCTCTAGTACAAAATTTCCTCATGGTGCTGGTGGATCGTCGCCGGATTCTGTTTCTAGAAGGGATTTGCCAACAGTTTCAGGTACGGCTACGACAGTTAAAACAGACCGTTCTGGCTGAGGTGATGGCTGCGGTGTCGCTCTCAGAAACTCAACGGCAGGCGATTTCTCAACAGGTGATTGCCCTCACCGGGGCGCACCAGGTTGATCTGGATGTCCGGATTGACCCGGACTTAATTGGTGGAGTGATTATCAAGGTTGGTTCTCAGGTGATTGATGCCAGCTTGCGCGGACAACTCCGTCGCATCGGAATTCGCCTCACGAGTGCTCTCTAGTCACGACCCACGGCTAGGGCTGAACGCTACCTGACACTTTGTTAAAGCTGTTTCAACCATTCACAATCAGTAACTAAACAACTCCCATGGTAAGCATTAGACCTGACGAAATCAGCAGTATTATTCGGCAGCAAATTGAGCAGTATGACCAAGACGTTAAGGTCTCTAACGTCGGTACGGTGTTGCAAGTGGGCGATGGTATTGCCCGGATCTATGGCCTCGAGCAGGTCAAGGCTGGTGAACTTTTAGAGTTTGCAGATGGCACCGTAGGGATCGCCCAGAATCTTGAAGAAGATAACGTCGGGGCGGTGTTAATGGGGGATGGCCGTGCCATCCAAGAAGGTAGTACCGTCACCTCCACGGGGAGAATTGCCCAAATTCCC
Organism: Neosynechococcus sphagnicola sy1; assembly: GCF_000775285.1. Taxonomy (NCBI): domain Bacteria; kingdom Bacillati; phylum Cyanobacteriota; class Cyanophyceae; order Neosynechococcales; family Neosynechococcaceae; genus Neosynechococcus; species Neosynechococcus sphagnicola. The sequence goes on from NZ_JJML01000002.1 coordinate 161,273, forward strand.
CTGGGTGAAGCCATGATCGGGCGGGTGGTGGATGCCCTCGCCCGCCCCTTAGATGGAAAAGGGGAAATTCACACCACGGAATCTCGCCTGATTGAATCCCCCGCCCCTGGGATTATTGACCGTCGTTCGGTCTATGAACCGATGCAAACCGGTATTACCGCAATTGACTCCATGATCCCCATTGGCCGGGGACAGCGGGAATTGATCATCGGCGATCGCCAAACCGGGAAAACTTCCATTGCGGTCGATACCATCCTCAACCAAAAGGGCGGCGATGTCGTCTGCGTCTATGTGGCCATTGGTCAGAAAGCTTCGACGGTTGCCAATGTGATCAACGTCTTCCAGGAAAAGGGAGCAATGGATTACACCATTGTGGTTGCAGCCAACGCTAACGATCCGGCAACCTTGCAATATCTGGCACCCTACACCGGAGCCACTCTGGCCGAGTACTTCATGTACCGTGGCAAAGCTACCTTGGTGATCTATGATGACCTCTCCAAGCAAGCCCAGGCCTATCGTCAAATGTCCCTGTTGCTGCGTCGTCCCCCTGGTCGGGAAGCCTATCCTGGGGATGTGTTCTATCTCCACTCTCGCTTGCTGGAGCGGGCAGCGAAACTCAGTAATGAACTGGGGGAAGGGAGCATGACAGCGCTGCCGATTATTGAAACCCAAGCCGGTGATGTGTCGGCCTACATTCCTACGAACGTGATCTCGATTACGGACGGTCAAATTTTCCTCTCCACCGATCTGTTCAATGCGGGATTGCGCCCGGCGGTGAATGCGGGGATCTCCGTCTCTCGGGTGGGTTCGGCAGCGCAGACAAAGGCGATGAAGCAAGTGGCTGGGAAGGTAAAACTAGAGCTGGCTCAGTTTGCTGAATTAGAAGCCTTTGCACAATTTGCCTCAGATTTGGATAAGGCGACTCAGAATCAACTGGCGCGGGGTCAGCGTCTGCGGGAACTGCTAAAGCAACCACAATATTCTCCCCTGCCCTTGGCTGAGCAGGTGGCGATTATTTACGCTGGCATCAACGGTTATCTAGATGATCTCCCGGTGGAGAAGGTGACTGGCTTCACCAAGGGTCTGCGGGACTACCTGCGCACCAGCAAAGCTCGCTATGGGGAGCTACTTCAGACCGAAAAGAAACTGGGTGATGAGGCTGAAACCCTGTTGAAGGAAGCGATCGCGGAATTCAAGAAGACCTTTCTGGCAACGGTGTAATTCAGAAGGGCTGGAGGCTAGAAATTGCGGACACCTGTGATGTCTAACGTCATGTTCTAGCCTTTAGCACCCTGTTCCCGTGCTTAAGTTCCTCATTCATAGCTCCTAAACCTATGGCAAATCTCAAAAGTATCCGCGATCGCATCAAGTCGGTCAAAAACACGAAAAAGATCACGGAAGCCATGCGCCTAGTGGCTGCTGCCAAAGTGCGTCGTGCCCAGGAACAGGTGATTGCTACCCGTCCCTTTGCCGATCGCCTAGCCCAGGTGCTCTATGGACTTCAGGCACGACTCAAGTTTGAAGAGGCCGATTTACCGCTGCTGAAAAAACGTGACGTTCAGAAGGTCGGATTACTCGTGATTTCGGGTGATCGTGGTCTTTGTGGTGCTTACAACACCAATGTCATCCGCCGAGCCGAGACCCGAGCCCGGGAATTAGCCTCTGACGGGATTGGGTACCAATATGTGCTGGTAGGCCGCAAAGCCACTCAGTACTTTCAGCGTCGGGAGCAACCGATTGACGCTTCCTACGTCGGGATTGAACAAATTCCCACGGCAGACGAAGCTTCGATGATTGCCAATGAATTACTGTCTCTGTTTCTCTCCGAATCCGTCGATCGCGTCGAGTTGGTCTACACTCGGTTTGTTTCCTTAATTAGCTCACGTCCCGTCATTCAAACCCTGCTGCCCCTTGATCCTCAAGGTCTGGAGGTCAGTGATGATGAAATTTTCCGGCTGACAACCCGGGGCGGACAATTCCAGGTGGAGCGGGAGCGAGTCCCAGCCTCGACCCAAGCACTTCCCCAGGACATGCTCTTTGAGCAAGATCCAGTACAAATTCTGAATGCACTTTTGCCCCTGTATTTAAATAACCAGATTCTGCGGGCACTCCAAGAATCAGCCGCTAGCGAACTGGCGGCACGAATGACTGCGATGAACAACGCCAGCGAAAACGCCAGCGACCTGATTAGTAGCCTGACGCTGTCCTATAACAAGGCACGGCAAGCCGCCATCACCCAGGAAATTCTGGAGGTCGTTGGTGGTGCTGAAGCTCTGAAATAAAACGACATCACATGATGGTAAGGGCGTCTAGGATGGTTACCTGGGCGCTTTTTATTTTTTCAAGGGCTGGATGATCCTACCCTAGGAGGCAGCGATCGCTGTCCTGGATTGGTCTCAGGGATAATCCGTGAAACAGGAGGGGCGGTTATCCCCCCACGCCAACTGAGAGGTATCAAGCCAGGATGTAAGAGACAGTGAGAACTAACCCAGCGATCGCAGCTGGGTTCTCGCATCACCCAGGTCTTTTACATGGAGGGTGAAGGATGGCTGACTCAGTGAAAGAAAAGATTACAGCTAACCTTGAAAAAGCAAAGGCAGAGGGAAGTCTTAGGACAGAGCGAATTCGAGAAATTATTCAGGAAGCCGTTTCCCAGGCCATTGCTGAACTCAAGGAAGGCACGGGTGAGATTCGGTCGATTGTCAAGGATGCGATCTCAGCAGTGACGTCTCCAGAGCGAGAGCCGGATCAAGAGGCCAAAGCAGAGATTACTGCTTCAATTGAAGGTGTCATTGAGGGAGTGACCCATCGCCAAAAGGCAGCGATCGCCCAAAGCCAATCTCAATTGAGACAACTCCAAGCTCAGGTGGAGGAACAGCAACAGCAGTTGGAGCAAGAAATTGATGGAACCATGGTCGCGATTGAAGCGACGAGTCAGGAAGTGCCCACTTGGCTCAAATCAGTGATGGAGTCAGCAGTCAACGCCGTCAAGGAACAGAAAGGATTTGTCCGACTACAGCAGCAGTATGAGCAATTGCAGATGCAATTGACAGCTTTAGATGAGAAGTTAGCTGCCCGTTATGGCGATCGCTATCAAGAGGTGAAGCACCAACTAGAGAATGCCAAAACTTGGTATGAAGCGACCAAAGCTGAAGCAGAAACCCTTGGCAGTGATCCACTCCTACAAAAGCAGGCGGAAATTGAAACTCAGCTGGGCGAAGCAGGTGCAACCGCTGCCCGTAAAGAACAACAAATCAAGCAACAATTACAAGCCCTCTGGCAGACCGTGACCAAGCGTTGATTAGATAACCCATTTTGTCGTTTATTCAGAGAGTGAGATCAGCCCGATGAAACTAATGAGAATTCTGATCGGTATCGTCCTTCCCCCCCTGGGTATTTTTCTGACCTTCGGCTTCGGCCCCACCCTATTAATTAACATTTTGCTCACGCTGTTGGGTTGGATTCCAGGCAGTATTCATGCCGTTTGGGCGATCGCCAAACATGAAGAACTAGATAGCAAGCAAGCCCCCAAGGCGAGTTAAAGGTTTGGTTTTGAGAGTTGTTGAATCACTTAATATAAATGGAAGGAAGATATGCTTGGATATTTTGTCATCACCCTGTCAACAGCCTTAGGGCTTCTGATTGTTGATCTAGTGGTACCGGGAGTAGACATCGCCACATTCCCAGCGGCCCTGTTAGCGGGTGTCGCCGTTGGGTTTATCAATGCTTTTGTCAGACCGATTCTGTCAGTTCTCTCACTCCCCATCACCTTCCTGACCTTGGGATTGTTCTCATTTGTGGTCAATGGATTGTGTTTCTGGTTGGCTTCAGTGCTTGTGCCTGGCTTTACAGTCCACGGCTTCTTGGCCTTCATTTTTGGCCCCGTTGTCCTCACCTTTGCCAGCACCTTCTTGAACAAGTACTTTGCTGAAAAAGGCATGGGTTCACCCCCCGACAAAAAACTTGCTGAAAAGGCCAGTTAGACATCGGTTTTCAGCGATGATTTAGCAGAGCTCTTGACCAAAGGTCTTGAGCTTTTTTAAAATAGCGCTGGTCAGGCAGATTAGGACATGATCAGACGATCAAATGCCGATTCTGGAAGAGACTGCCTGACCCGCCATTACCCCCAGACTTATGGCAATGGCTATCCTTCAAAGGATCAACTATCAAAGTAATAGTCATGGGATGCGCGATCGCAGTAACCCAGTGATCTACTGTTATTAGTTGGTTTTCCAGGATTTGAGTTGCCGTAACAGTGTGCCGATCAAAATAACAGCGATCTCATACTTATTTTTTGGCTATAAGCTTGATCTCGAAAGCGGAGATCAGGATAAAAAGTATAACTTCAAACGATGCAGCAACACTCAACAAAATAACAAAGAAGTTAAAGATGTTAAAAGTGGAGATCAACAAGCCTGTGATCAGTGCAAAAGCGATGGCAATGCCTAAAATTACCCCCGCATGGTTTTCTAGCTTTAACTCAGTATGGCAATGATCACACTTGAGATGAAATGGGGTTGGAGCTTTCGCAAAGTTCCAGAATGAAATATTTTTCTTGCAGGATGGACAGGTTAGTTTTTTCATATCACGTTGTCCCTGTGGGTCGCAGGATCTTATCAAGCTTAACAGCATCACTCAACGGCGGTAGAAAACCTTTGAGTCGCCGCCCTAACCTTTACCCGAAAATAAAGCTCAAACGAACTAACACCTGCTGAGGCTCCCGTAAAATCTCAATCTGACGAATAAATTCCCGAAAGTAGAAACGCCGCTCTGCCTCTGAGAGATCCAGCCAAAAACGCGGAATCGAGACGGTTTGAGCCAATGCTTGCAAATTAACCGGGGGCAGTTGTGCCATCTGGGCTTGTAATTGAGATATTTCAGTTCGCAGCTTATAAACTCGCAACTCTGCGGTTTCGCTATCCAATACTCCGGTGTGAACTAAGTCTGGGATCTGGTCTAACACCCCTTCTTTTTGCGCGATCGCCCCTACAAGTCCCTGCTTGATTCCCTCCATATCTGGGAGCGGCCCCCCTGCCACCGCCAAGGGCAGATCACGACAAATCACCTGAATCGTTTGCTCCAGCACCTGGTCATAAACCAACGAGCCACATCGAGGTTGCTGGGGACACCGGGTGGGTCGTAGATAGAGATATTCCTGCACCCGGCGCGGAGCCGTCACACGGGTAATGGTCATGGGAGACTGGCAAGCAGCGCAGATCACCAACCCTGCCAAGGATCGGGGAGCACTGGCGGTGCGAGGGGGCAACCGCCGATTCCGACGTAACAGCCGATCCACCTGAGCGGCTTCTTCCCGCGAGAGAATCGGCACATGGGTATTGGAGAGGGTTTGACCATTGTGATAAGCCAAATCTCCTCGGTAGACTGGGTTCGTCAGCCAACGATGGGCGGTGGACACCGAAATTTTCTTGCCGTGTTGCTGATCGAGATAGCGAACGGCTCCCCGCAACGATCCATAGAGGAGAAAATGTTCAAAAAAATCCTTGACCACTGTGGCGGCGTTGCGATCGAGGGCGTAACGCTCCTTCCCTCGGCGATACCCATAGGGGGCACGACCAGGAGGGGGTATAGCCTTCAGTCGATTGCGGGCATGACCCTGGCGAATCTGGCGGCTGCGCTGTTGGCGTTGAACCTCCTGTAACAATTTCAGGAGACTGACGCGCTGATCCGTTGCGGCAATGGCGGCAGAGGAGTCGATGGCGATCGCCCCAAGGGACGGATCACTGGCTGGAGTTGCCAGGGGATAGTTTTGTTCGGTTGTGATCACCTGGATGCCCAAGACGGTCAATTCTGAGAGGCGATCGCTGACCTGTTGCAAAGATGTGCCCAGTTCTTCTAACCGACGAATCAATAAATAGTCCGCCGCTTCCACCTGGGCATCGGTGAGGAGTTGTTGAAACTGGGGGCGGAGTTCTCGATGGGGAGAAGGCTTGCGCACTGACAGATCTTGGTAAACCCGATCGATTTCCCAGCCCCAAAGGTCATGATCAGGCTGGGGCTCTAGTAACGAATCAGTATAGAGATAGGCAATGATTCTCATGGATACTGGGGGACACAGACTCAACCTTGACTTAATTCAATCATGTTGCCATCTGGATCTTGGGTAAAGAGCGCGGCGCGACCCGAGGCACTGGTCTGGATCGGGCACCCATGTGCTAGGAGGCAATCCTGGGCTGCTTGCACATTAGCCACTGAGAAAGCAATGTGGCGATTTCGCCCCCATTTATCCTCATTAATCCGATCACTAGGGACAGTAGCAGCTGCAATCAAGTGAATCTGGAAGCTCCCAACTTGATACCAGACTCCTGGAAATTTCAGTGCTCGATCGACCTGGGGGAGTCCCAGAATGCTGCCGTAGAAGTGGGTTGACTGCTCTAAATCAGAGACCAAAAGTGCGGCATGAAGACAGTGGGTAATCTGAATCTGCATCGGCTTTATCAGCAACGAACGGCTAACCTCCCTCTAGGCTAACCTCTATAATGATCACCAAGTGCACAGGGGTAACGAATGGTGGATCTTTCCCCCTAAAGTTGCTACTAATCTAGAGAGATTTTATGCATCGCAAGGAGTTCATCATGGGCAACTGGTTGAATAACATTGCCAACACGATCAAATCTTACTGGAACGTTACCATGATCGCCGTTGGTGCCCTCAGTTTGTTGTTGGGGATTGTTTTTGTGCCTGTTCCGATGGTTCCAGGTTGGCCGCTGATCATACTGGGTTGGCTCTGTCTCAATGCTTTAATCTACGACTATCTTCCGGCTTAAGTCTTGTCAACGTTGATGCAGTGCCAGTCCCTCGGCACTGCTCTACACGTTCTAGGGCGACAAGGGCGACAGATGACTCAACCTTGATAAAGAAGAGCTTCAACTGCTGGTTGAATTGCTTAATTTGCTCCTGGATTTTGACTGAAGCCAAGACTGCGGTTTGCCTTCGTTCCCTGAACTACCCGACACTGAACCGCTCTTGAGTCAACACAATTCCCATCTACAGTGCTCGGCTTCCCGCAGGATAAGCTAAATTTCCCTAAATTCTACCCTCACAGGACTGACGCAAAACAAGTAGCTTCTGGGCTTTCAAACACTACATATAGTACTTAAAACCAGATTTTGAGTACTATCACACTAGGATCTACCTAAGTTCTAGCTCAAACAACTATAGTCAGTTCAATTTACCTGAGCTGACATGGGTTAATAAATCGTTGGAAGCTAGATACGGAGAGGGAGGGATTCGAACCCTCGGTATGGAGTTACCTGCCATACAACAGATTAGCAATCTGCCGCTTTCGACCGCTCAGCCACCTCTCCAAGCTTAGAGAAATATATGATAGCAGATCTGACAGTGATGCAAAGATGCAAGCTGATACGGATGCAAACGAATGACAACTCAATCCCTACCCAACTCTTCTAAAAGGCTCTGGCTAGCTGCCATTAAGCCACCGATGTACAGTGTCGCGGTACTCCCCATTTGGGTTGGCTCTGCCGTTGCCTGGGCAGAAACCCAAAGGTTCCATCCCTGGATCTTTGCTACTTTTCTGGCTGCTGCTATCTTGATTGTTGCCTGGAGCAACGTCAGTAATGATGTGTATGATGCTGACACGGGCATTGATCAGCATAAAGCCCATTCCTTAGTGAACTTGACGGGGAATAAACCCCTGATATTTTGGATTGGCAATGGACTCCTGTTCCTGGGGATTTTAGGAATTCTCGCGATCTCCTGGGAGCAGCATGATCCAACCGTTATCGGCTTGATTCTGCTGTGTTGTGCCTTGGGTTACAGCTACCAGGGGCCCCCCTTTCGATTTGGCTATCAGGGGTGGGGGGAGCTGATATGTTTTATCTGCTACGGCCCTCTCGCCCTCTCCGCGGTCTATTATAGCCAGGTACAGTCCTGGTCCCTCACAAACCTGGCGGCTGCGGTAATTGTGGGCCTGACCACCAGTTTGATCCTGTTTTGTTCCCACTTTCATCAGGTGGCTGACGACTTAGCCGCTGGCAAGCGATCGCCGATTGTGCGCTTAGGAACAGCGCGGGGCGCAGCACTATTACCCTGGGTCTGTGGCAGCCTGTATGGGTTGACGTTGCTGTTTGTCCTCTTGGGCAGCTTCCCTCTCTGGACGCTCTTGGTATTTCTCAGTCTCCCCTTTGCGGTGCAGTTAGTCCGCCATGTCCAGACCTACCATGACCAGCCCGATCAAGTCAGTAACTGTAAGTTCATTGCGGTGGCACTGCACTTTTGCAGTGGGATGCTATTGGGACTGGGATTTGTGCTCGGTTAACCCTCAGCGATCGATGGAAAATTTTAGTGTCCTGTATGTCTGCCCCCCTTGGATGACTATCAATTTAAGTACTGGCCCTATCAGTACCCTTTACAGCCGCCGCTCCTGACCCATCATGGTTTCTGGGAGATCAGGGAAGGGATGATTCTTCAACTCTGCGATCGCCAGGGTCGAGTCGGTTGGGGTGAAATTTCCCCCCTGCCCTGGTTTGGCTCCGAAAGCCTCGCCCAAGCCCTGGCTTTTTGCCGTCAACTCCCAGACCGCATTTCTGAGGAGAGGGTTCTGGGGATACCGTCCCATCTCCCTGCCTGTCAATTTGGGTTTGAATCTGCGTGGTCAAGTCTGCAAAATCTCGATGCAGAGGCGGATCTGAGTCAGTTGACCTACAGTGCCCTCCTCCCCGCTGGCGAACAGGCACTCCAGGCATGGCAGCTCCTGTGGCATCAGGGCTATCGCACCTTTAAGTGGAAAATTGCGGTCTACCCCTGGGAGCAGGAGCAGCGGATCTTGGCGCAACTAGTGGCGACGTTGCCATCCTCGGCACAGCTCCGTCTTGATGCCAACGCGGGACTGGACTGGCTGCAAGCAACCCAATGGCTCCAATGTTGTGACCAAATCAACCATGGTGAAGCACTTCCCCGGATTGAATTTTTGGAGCAACCCCTAGCCGTTGATCAGTTCCCGGCCCTCTTAGACTTAAGCCGCCGCTACGCCACCCCCCTGGCTCTGGATGAATCGGTTGCCACCCTGAGACAATTGCAAGCTTGCTATCACCAAGGGTGGCGGGGAATTTTTGTGATCAAGCCAGCGATCGCTGGTTCTCCCAGGCAACTACGACGGCTCTGCCACGAGTATCAATTGGATTGGGTGGCTTCTTCCGTGTTGGAAACCACTATCGGCAGACAGGCCGGACTGCAACTGGCAGCTACCCTACCCGTCAGCGCCCCTGGAAATCGTCGTGCGGTCGGCTATGGGACGCAGACCTGGATACCGGATGCGCAACTCATTGCTGGAGATGCCGATCCCTTTGCTCCGCCCGCTCCTGAACCTTGACCACTGGATTGCTGAAACCTTGATGGTCAACAACCGCTCTCCGAGCAGTCCCCTGCCCCCGCGCTTTGAGCCGCTGGGCTAGAAAAAGGGAGGAATTCCGGAAGCCCCCTTGTTAAGGGGGTTAGGGGTTCTAACTTCGTAAGCGCTGTTTCCCGATGGGGTGACAGCTGTTTTGATACCTTTAAGAAATGTTGCCGTCTGCGGGTGCCCCATGAAAACTCGGTGGTTAAAGGCTCTTGTGGCTTTAGGAAGTGGTTTGCTGATGGGACTTGCCCCTGCGCCCTTGAATCTCTGGCTCCTCGCTTGGGTGGCGTTGGTACCGCTGTGGGTTTGGATGGCTCAGCCCCGGCGTTCCGGCAAGCCGTTAACCTTTCTAGCCCTGCTTTGGGGAATGGGATATCACGGCCTGGCGCTCTCCTGGATTACCGGACTTCATCCTCTGACCTGGATGGGAATTCCCTGGTTGGCGAGTTTAGGGATTGTCCTGTTTTGCTGGCTGTTCATTACCCTTTGGGGAGCTGTGATGGTTCTTCTCTGGGGCTGGAGCCTGCGCTGGTTGGGGCGGCTGCTCCCCGTTGCCCCTTGGTGGCGTATCCTCGCAGGCACCGCTCTTTGGTGTGGCTTGGAATACCTCTGGGGGTTGGGACCACTCTACTGGACAGCGTTGGCCTATACCCAAAGTCCCCATAACCTGGCGATCTTGCATCTGGGGCAACTCTCCGGCCCCCTGACGGTCTCAGCAGCGATTGTGGCGGTCAATGGGGGCATCGCCGAAGCCTGGATTCATGATCAAGCCCACCCCCGGCGTCTGATGCCGTTGAATCCTTCCGCCTCCAATTCTCAACGACATTCGCTGCTGAACGCTAGTTCTGAAATCCTGTGCAGGGGTCTGGGAGGAGTGGTGGTGCTTTTTGTGGCGGTGCATTTGCTGGGTTTATGGCTCTACAGTCGTCCCCTGGTGCAAACTCCCAGGGATGTACTGAACATTGGCATCGTCCAAGGCAATATTCCCACCCGGATTAAACTCTCAGCTACGGGAATTCAACAGGCGATCGCAGGTTATACCAGTGGCTACGAAACCTTAGCTGATCAGGGTGTGGCAGCGGTACTGACCCCTGAAGGAGCCTTACCCCTACTCTGGGAACCGCAACAACTACGGGGAAACCCCCTCTATGAGGCCGTGCTACGCCAAGGCGTGGTGCTGTGGTTGGGAACCTGGTTGCCCCAAAGGAATCTCACCAGCGCAGACGGATCAGTACCGATTACCCAGAGCCTGCTAACGATTACGGGGACGGGAGAAATCTTCAGTCACTTCAACAAGATTAAGCTGGTTCCCTTAGGAGAATACACCCCCTTTGCTGAACTTCTGGGAGGGTTGATGCATCGCCTCTCGGTGAGCCAATCGGATCTCCTACCTGGCAGTCTGAGTCAGCATTTTGACACACCATTTGGCCGAGCAGCGGTGGCAATTTGTTATGAAGTGGCCTTTCCAGACATCTTACGAGACCAGGTGGCAGCGGGGGGGCAGTTTATTCTCACCGCTTCCAATGTTGATCCCTACAGCCCGATTGCCCTCTCCCAACACTTCGCCCAAGCAACCATGCGAGCCATTGAAACAGATCGCTGGCTGGTTCAGGCAACCAATACGGGCTACTCAGGGGTGATCGATCCCCATGGCCGCATTCAGTGGCGATCTCAGCACAATGTCTATGCCATTCATGCGGCCACGATTCAGCGCCGCCAAACCCAGACCCTCTATGATCATTGGGGCAACTGGTTCACCCCATTGCTACTGATGGTTAGTCTGGGCAGCGGAGGACTGCTGCTCGTCCTCAAAGGCTCCACCCGATGAGCGGTGATCTCAGGGTAACAGTGGCAGGCCAGCAAGATTCGATACCCTAGAGAGCAAGATACCCCTGGCAATGGATAGCCGTTTCTGGATCAACTGCACCCTATGGTGGAACCACCCAAGTCTCGTTATACCCTCACCTGGATCAGCCAGATCGCTGAGGTGCCCACAGCCGCCTGGGATGCCCTGGCTTTGCCCCTCAAAACTCCCTTCTTAGAGTGGGCGTGGCTGCACAATTTGGAACAGTCTGGCAGTGCCTCAGCTCGCACGGGTTGGCAACCCCATCATTTAACGGTCTGGCGCGATCGCAACCTTGTGGCTGCGGCACCGCTGTATATTAAGGGGCATAGCTTTGGGGAATTTGTCTTTGATCACCAGTGGGCTGATCTGGCTCAGCGGCTGGGGGTGGAGTACTATCCCAAATTGGTGGGCATGACCCCGATGACCCCCGCCATTGGCTATCGCTTTCTCATGGCTCCAGACACGGATGAAGCAGTGGTCACGGAACTGATGGTGGCTGAGATTGATCACTTCTGTAGTCGTCACCATCTCTCGGGCTGTCACTTTTTGTTTGTCGATCCCCAGTGGCGACAATTCATGGAGCAGCACGGCTTTTCCAGTTGGTTGCACCACAGTTACATCTGGCAAAATCAGGGCTTTCACAGCTTTGAGGATTACCTAGCGGTGTTTAACAGCAATCAGCGCCGCAATATTAAACGGGAGCGCAAGGCTCTGGAAACCGCCGGACTCCACATCCAGGCTTTGACAGGAGACGCGATCCCCAAGCCCCTGTTCTCCCAGATGTATGACTTCTATGCTGATACCTGCGATAAGTTCGGTTGGTGGGGGAGTAAATATCTGACGCGGGCATTTTTTGAACAATTAGCCCACGATTACCGCCATCGGGTGGTATTTTTTGCCGCCTATCCCGCACCCGACAGTCTCCAACCCATGGGGCTCTCTTTTTGTTTGACCAAGGGGGATCAACTCTATGGGCGCTATTGGGGGTGTTCTCAAGAACTAGACAGTTTGCACTTTAATGCCTGCTATTACAGCCCCATTGAATGGGCGATCGCCCAAGGGGTGCAACTGTTTGATCCAGGGGCAGGGGGACGGCACAAACAACGCCGAGGCTTTCCTGCGACTCCCAATCACAGTTTGCATCGGTTTTATCATGGGCGATTGACCCAGATTCTGCGATCTCACCTTGGGGAAATTAATCAGTTGGAGCAGCAACAAATTGAGACTTTAAATCAGGAACTGCCCTTCAAAGCGCAACCATCTACCAATACAGAAATTTCAGATCAACAAGGATAAATATCTTTTGGGGAAGATAATAGACTCCCTCCTAAGAGGATGTTTTAAAAGTCTTTCAGGGTGTGTTTCACCACCCTAGCTACCTAGAAGCTAATACGAGAGAATCAGGGTTCCAGGGTTTGCGATCGCGCCTCTGAGTTGTATTTGAGGCTAAAGCCTACCCTTTTAAAACATCCTCTAAGTCTATTATCTTCCCCCTCGGAGAGCAGTCTAGTGACGCCCGATCGGTGTGCCGCAGGGATAGGTTGCCAGTGGCTTCGCTCGTTCCGGGAGACTCGCTGGAATCACCAGATCCTTCGGCAACTGGGATTTAGCTGCTTCATAGTCTCGCCGTAATCTGTCAACCATGGCAGTGCGGCGATCGTAGAGGCGCTTCAGGGGGCGAGGCTGGCATTGATTGATCACGTAGGCCGTCAGAATTGGCAGGGCAATGGTGCTATCGGTATAGCAGACCACTGTATTGGGTAATTCATCGGGATCAACCTTGCCCCAACTCACGGCTTCATTCGGGGTGGCTCCAGACAAGCCGCCCGTATCAGGTCGAGCATCGGTGATTTGGACAAAGTAATCGTGACCCCGCTCTTCAAGTCCCAGGACTTCATGGATTTGGGGCTGGGTTTGCAGCAGGAAGTTCTTAGGACTACCCCCACCCACAATCAACGCCGCGCTCTTACCGTCCACCCCGGAGATTCCCGACTCTCTGGCGCAGTAGGCGATCGCCGCCGTTTCATTGACATCCAAGGATGGATCGAGGATCAGTTGAGAGCCCTCTAAGGCTAGGGCAGCCACATTCATCCCAATGGAGCTATCCCCAGGGGACGAGGTGTAGATAGGCACCCCAGCTTCATAGGCCGTGGCTAACAGACAGGAATTTTGGATCCCCAACTGCCGTTCCACTTCCCGCACATACTTGCCCAACAGGTAATGAAATTCTGCGGTACTCATCCGCTTTTGAAACACGTCTGCCCGGAGAATCTGGCGAATAAAGGCATCGGTTTCCAGCAGCACATCATAGCCAAAAACGATGTCGTAAATCCGAATCCGTCCCTCCTGCCGCAGCTTGATATCATCCACAAACGGATGACTAGCATACAGATCCAGCCCCAGACCATAGTGCAGGTCGTGATAGAGGTTGGCTCCCGTACTGATGATGTAATCAATAAAGCCATTGCGCACGAGGGGTGCTAGCACTGACACTCCCAACCCCGCTGGCGTCATGGCACCAGAGAGGCTCAGGGCAACGGTGACCCCTGCTTGCATCACCTCTCGACTGAGGAGGTGACAGATTTCCCGCAACCGTGCTGAATTGTAGGCTGTGAAATAGCCATCAATCAGATCCACGACACTGATTTCAGTGGGCATGGGGGTGGGTGCGATTTTACGACTGAGCAACATAGACATGACTGCACTCCCAAATGAAGCAAACGCATAAAAAACAACAGAATCAACAGAAAAAATCAGAACCCGGCCCAATCAGCCAGGAGCCTTGAGGCTGAAATCCCTAGCGGTACTCCAGAACCTGGGCACAGGTGCAACGGACAGAACTCAACTTGACTGCCTTCCCTCACGGATGCAGCCCATGGAATGAGTTTTTGTTCTGAAAAACTTTTGGCTTAGTGAAAGCCTGACCGACCCAGCTTGCAAACATGCTTGAGAGGGAAACACTTCTCAAAACAGAGTAGTCAATGTCTTGACTACAGGGTTGCAAACCCATAGTTACAGGTCGATCAGCTCATACTAGGAGCTTCACATCGATCTACCCAGGATAGAGCGGGGTCGCACCGCCGTTTACGCTTCAGTTTCATTTCTAGATACCACAGGGGCATCCAGGGACGACCAGTCAAAGAAAGGCTATTCAATGTCTTTCCTTAAACCGTAGTGAAGAGACAACATTCGTAACAACCTAAGATTAACATCCATCTTTGCGGTTTGCATGAAGATTGTGTCACGATTGAGGTGCTCTTTGGGTGGAAAAACATAGTGACACCAACACTGACGACCGCTACCGTGGTGCCATTTCTTGGGGCTGACGTTGCAGCCACCTATGACACCGCACAGGTGGTGATTTTACCCATTCCCTACGAAGCCACCACCACCTACCGCCAGGGCTGCCAAACAGGCCCCGCCGCGATTCTTGATGCTTCCCATCAGGTGGAGTACTACGACGAAGAATTGGATCAGGAACTCTGGCCAGTTGGCATTTACACCCATGGGGCGATCGCGGATACCCAAGGGGAGCCGGATCTATCGCCAGAGGCAATGCTCCAGGTCACCCAAGAGACGGTCCAAAAGTTGATCGCTGACGGCAAGTTTGTGATCGCCCTCGGGGGAGAACATAGCATTACCACGGGTCTGGTCAGAGCCTATCAGCAGGCCAGTGCCGAACCCTTTACCGTGGTGCAGATCGATGCCCATGGAGATCTACGCCATGAATATGAAGGCTCCATTTATAACCATGCCTGCGTGATGCGGCGGATTGTCGAGATGGGCATTCCCACGGTTCAGATTGGCATTCGCAGCATCTGCAAAGAAGAAGCTGATTTGATTAAGGCCAAATCATTGACAGTGTTTCGTGCCCGGGAGATGGCAACGCAACCGGACTGGATGGAGCGGGCACTAGCCAGCATTGCCACGGAGCGCGTATTCTGCACCATTGATTTAGATGGTATTGATCCGGCTTTGTTACCCGGTGTGGGCACCCCAGAACCAGGGGGGTTGAACTGGTACAGCCTCACCACTTTTTTACGTCAAGTGTTTGAGCGTCATCAGGTGATTGGCTGCGATGTCATGGAATTAGCGCCGATCGAGGGGTCCGTGGTTTCTGAATTCACCGCTGCCAAGTTGGTTTACAAACTGATTGGTTATCAGTTTGCCCCACCGCAATCCTGAGCCAACCAGTGCTGCCTCCCAGCAAGCCCACCGACGGCTGTATCAAGTTCTACCGAAGTGGGAGATGTAGATCCGTTAACGTCACTGCATGGTTAAAAGCAATCTCGACTCTCTTCAATGCGACTAGAACAGTTGCAGTCCTTTTTGGCGATCGCCCAAACTGGGAGCTTTCAGCAAGCGGCTCAACAGTTTGGTGTCACCCAGTCCACGATTAGCCGCCAGATTCAAGCCCTGGAGTCCGATCTGGGTCTGCCCCTGTTCCATCGCCAAACCCAGTCCAAGTTAACCGTGGCGGGGAACGGCTGTTACCCCGTGCCCGCAAAATTTGCCAGGAGTGGCAACTAGCCACCCAAGAAATCTTAGATCTGCGGCAGGGCAAACAACCGGAGCTGTGTGTCGCAGCGATGCACTCGATCTGTGCCCATTACCTACCGCCGGTGCTCCAGCAGTTTTGTCGGGACTACCCATCGGTACAGTTGCGGGTGACGGCCTTGGGGAGCGATCGCTCCTTGAAGGTGTTAAAAGATGGTTTGGTGGATCTGGCAATTGTCATGAGTAACCGCTTTTTAACCGCCACTAGCGAAATGGTGGTGCACAACCTCTATGAAGAACCAATCCAGATCTTAATGGCAGCCAATCATCCCCTCACAGACTACTCATCCGTTCCCTGGTCCGCCTTGGCGAGCTATTCCCAAGTGGTATTTAAGGATGGCTATGGGATGCAGCGGCTGGTGCAGGAACAATTTGAGCGCCGGGGAATGCCATTAAATACAGCATTGGAGCTGAACACCCCCGATGCCTTTCGCGGGGTGGTGCGCCAGGGGGAGTTGGTGGCCCTGCTCCCTATGTCAGCCCTAGTCGAAGCCGCTACCGATCCAACCCTGGCCATTCGACCACTGGCGGGCGGCGGTTTTAATTCCCTGGCTGATCCTCCCCTCACCCGTCAGGTTGTGCTCGTCACCACCCGCGATCGGCTCTTGATTCCCCCGATCCAGCACTTCTGCCAATTAGTGACGGAACTCTTGCCCCTCCAAGTGGCTCGTTCCCAATTGGCTCCAGTCGGTTAAACCTGGGGATCAGGGACTGCTGTTCATTTGAGTTTGCTGTTGCGTTGCGGTTTAGTGCCATGAGTCTTGCCTTTAGAGAGTTGCTCCGTAAAATTGGCAGCGGCACCCACACTGGCCAACACCTGACTCGTGAAGAAGCCGCCGCCGCCGCCCGGATGATGTTGCTCCAAGAGGCGACTCCGGCGCAAATTGGTGCCTTCCTGATTGCGCACCGGATCAAGCGCCCCACAGGGGAAGAAATGGCTGGGATGTTGGATAGCTGGGAATTGTTGGGGCCACGATTGGCTGCCATTGCCAGCGATCGCCCGGTGGTGGTACTAGGTTCCCCCTATGATGGGCGATCGCGTACCGCACCCATCAGTCCCATCACAGCCCTGGTCTTAGCCGCAAGTCATTGTCCGGTGGTGATGCATGGAGGGCGACGCATGCCTACCAAAGAGGGGGAACCCCTAGTGGACTTTTGGCAGGGCTTGGGCATTGACTGGACATCCTTAGCGTTAAATCAGGTGCAACAGGTACTTGCCCAAGTAGGGCTGGGGTTCGTCTATCTGCCCCAGCATTTCCCCCTCGCAGAAGCCCTGGTGCCCTACCGGGAGCAAATTGGCAAGCGTCCGCCCCTGGCGACCCTGGAACTGATCTGGTCACCCTACGCGGGAGAGACTCATCTGGTATGCGGATTTGTCCACCCGCCCACGGAAGGGATCATGCGCGAGGCCTTTGCCCTGAGGGGCACATGCCGCTTTACAACCGTCAAGGGACTGGAGGGTAGTTGTGATTTACCCAGGGAACGCACCGCGATTTGCGGTCTCTCCCAGCCCGCCCCATCCCCCGACTTAGAGCCACGCTTTCAACGCCTAAATCTAGCGCCCCGGAGCTTCGGCTTTGAAGGCAAGAATGTCCCCTTAGAAACATTCGCAGGGGTGGTAGCGATGATGGAGTCCACCCTCCAGGGCCAACCCTCGGAATACTTCCGGTCAACCCTGTGGAACAGTGGTTTTTATTTGTGGTGCTGTGGCAGTTGTGCTGATATCTCCTCCGGCATCGCCTTGGCAGAAACGTTGCTGACCCAGGGAAAGGTCTGGCAAAAGCTCCAGGAATTACGGCAGGCAATGGCGCTGATGGGGCAGGGGCCTGTCTTAGATACCACCCCTGGAACTCCCGCCGCTGAGTGAGAGTTGAAAATTCTGAGGGCTGGCAGCGGCGGGTCGCCGTTGAAGGAGTGGGCTTCCGTTAAAATGGAAGTTTGAGCCGCTCAACAGGGGCTGCTCTCAGGAGCAACGCTGGGACATGGGTATTGCATCAGACAACTTCACCACCATCACCATTGCACTGATTGCCTTGGGAATCTTAGCTTGGGGATTTTATCGCGCCAAGTCCTTTGGCACCTTGGGAATCTTAGCCTGGTTACAGTCTGTGGTTTTAATGGTGCCCTGGCTGCTGTTCTTTGGCTTGTTTTCCTTGGGGATTTACCTCAACCTCGTAAGCATTTTATTTCTTCTGGTTGGTTCTGCGGGTCTGTATATCTTTCTGGGCAAGCGTTTGCGGGCTGCGGGTCAAACAGAGATGTTACGAGAACGGGCAGCAGCTCGATTGCAGCAGCAGGCTGATCGGGAGGCAATACCGGAGGCGAACCCAGCGGCGAAGACTCCCTCAGAGCCCATTGACCCCCCCCCGTCCCTGAGGAGGATGTCAAAGCCATCCAAAGCATTTTTGGGGTGGATACGTTTTTTGCCACCGAAACCCTTCCCTACCAATCAGGGTTATTGTGCAAAGGCAATCTACGGGGAGAACCCGAGGCGGTTTACAGTCGCCTAACCGCTAATTTGCAGCAGCGCTTGGGCGATCGCTTTCGGTTGTTTTTGCTCCCCAGCCCCGATGAGAAGCCGGTGGTGGTTGTGCTCCCCAGTCGGAATGACCCCCAACCGCTGGCCCTCTCTCAGAAGCTACTGGCAGGGGTGTTGCTGATGGCCACCTTTGCCACCAGCCTAGAAACGGCGGGGATTTTTCTGGGGTTTGATTTTTTCCAGCAGATCCAACGCTTCCCCGAGGTTCTGCCTATTGCGGGGGGGATTCTGACCATTCTGGCGGCTCACGAACTGGGGCATCAGTGGCAGGCGCGACGACACCAGGTGGGGCTGAGCCTGCCCTTCTTCATCCCCACCTGGCAAATTGCTGCCTTTGGGGCGCTGAACCGCTTTACCTCCTGGGTTCCCAGTCGCAAAGTGCTGTTTGATGTAGCCTTTGCTGGACCAGCCGCTGGGGGACTGGTTGCCTTTGCGATGCTGTTAGGAGGGTTACTACTCTCTCAGCCGGATAGCCAATTTCAAATTTCCTCAGAATTTTTTCAGGGGTCAGTCCTAGTGGGCAGCCTCGCGAAGGTGATCTTAGGTTCAGCCCTGCACCAGCCGATTGTCTCCATTCATCCGCTGGTGGTGATTGGCTGGTTGGGTTTGGTGATCACAGCCTTAAATCTGATGCCAGCGGGACAATTGGATGGGGGACGGATTATGTTGGCAATATATGGGCGTAAAACCGCTGGCCGTGCCACGATTGTCACCCTAATTATCCTGGCGATCGCAGCCTTGGCAAATCCCTTGGCGCTGTACTGGGGGATTGTGATTTTATTTTTGCAGCGGGACTTAGAGCGCCCCAGCTTCAACGAATTGACCGAACCCGATGACGCCCGTGCTGCTTTGGGGCTACTGGCGCTGGTTTTTAATGCTGGCAACTCTCATTCCCCTCAGTCCCAGCTTGGCAGGTCGCTTGGGGATTGGTGGTTAACGCTCCGGCAGCAGCGGTTTCACCATCCACAGGGAGCGGGTGTGAAACCCCAAGTGGCGATAGAGGTTAAGCGCCGGTTGGTTCGTCTGAAACACCTGCAGTCCCAATTGGCGATCGCCGCGATGCTGGGCCCAGGTCTCGGCATGGTGCATCAACGCTGTTCCCAATCCTTGGCGACGATGTTCAGGGCTAATATAGAGCAGAAAAATATGGGCATGGCGATCGCCGGAGATCTGATCCACGGAGTTTCCCATCCACAGACAACCGATGGGCTGGGTTGCTGACATCCAGCGAGGTTGTCCGGGGAACGACTCAGTGACCGCCGCCTCTACCCACCAGAGTGGCGTGTCTTCAGACAGATACTGCTCCACTGTGCGGGAGAGATGGGCAAAATCCTGATGGGGGTAAAACTCCTGGTAAGTGCGTTGCAAGAACTTCAGTAACAGCGATCGCTCCAGCCCCGAGCCGGTGCGCAATCCATAGCCCGGAATTAGCTCCGCCATGCCAGTGCCTCAGTTGGCCAAGGGTCTTTACTCCACAATTGCCGGATCATCGGGCAATCCGTTGACCAATACCGACAGCGCTGGCGGTAAATTAGCTAAGGCCGACGGGGTTGGCTGCAAACTTACCCCCTCCACCGGAGCCGGAGCTGCCATGTCCGTGGGCAGGAAGATGCGGGCACTGACCGCCAGCAGTGCTACCAGAAATACCATCACAATCAGAACCGGGGCAATGAACTGACGAAAGATAGCCATGGATGTTACAAGATTGCAGGGGTCTGGAGTGAGGGGATAGAGAGCCTTCCCAGTCAGTCAAGGCGGAACCCGCCCGTAAATGAGAGCTTGGTTAACTTTTATCAACTCGAAAAAATTATACCAGTCTGATTAAGACTCTGACAGGCGTTTGACCGTTTGATTTCCCAACAGTTGATGAGCCGCTGCCAGGATGGCGGGAATTTTAGCCCCATGGGGGCTATGAGCCAAACATGGAGCTAAATCCAGGGTTTCTACCCCCTCGGCCTGCGCACCGGGGAACCAGTGGCTCCCATTACTCAGGAGGTTGTAGCGCATTTTGGCGTAGTCCACGAGGTCGTAGGCGGTGGCTAAATTCCACAGCCAGAGAATCACGGGAATGTTAATGCCTTGGGGTGTCTCTGTGGCACTGGGTAAACCCACCTGCCAGGTTTTGTACCACTCCTCACCCAGGGACTCGCAGGCAGCCTGCTGGAGCCGATGTAAAATCGGGGGCAAAATTTCACTGGCTTGGGGAAGCAACCCCAGGATTTTGAGGTGGTCGTCAAAGTCACCGGGACAGGCTGCCCCCACACTCAGGGTATGGACTTGGGGATGACTGAGGCAAAACAAATCATTGAATTGAATCGGACTTAGGGGAGCACAGAGATCCATCAGTTTTTGAGAGGGTTGGTCTAAGAGTCCCCCTTTGTTCGTGGGGCTGATAATAAACACCCCCATATCCGCTGCGGTGGCCGCCGCGATCGCCGGCCAGTTTTGTTGATTGATGTAGTACCAGTGCAGATTCACATAGTCGAACTGATGGGTGGCGATCGCCCGGACAATCGTCTCGGTGGAGCCGTGGGTGGAGAAACCAATGAAGCGCACTTTGCCAGCAGCGCGGAGGTGCTGGGCTACTTCCAGATAACCATCTGGCCGGAGACAATGGTCGAGAATTTCATCGGTATTGATGCCATGCAGCCCCAAGAGATCGATAAAATCCAGCCCCAGGGTTTCCAGGGATTGTTCAATTGCCTGCCGAAACTCCTGGGGCTGCCCTTGGGGAGTGACTTTGGTTTGCACAATCAATTGATTTCGTGGCAGCTTCGGCAATATCTGTCCCAATTGCAGCTCCGAAGTCCCATAGCCTCGGGCGGTTTCGATGTGGGTAATCCCCAGTTCGACGGCGCGATTAATGGTCGCTTCTAGATTACGTTGGCATGCCTCTGGAATCTCAGCCAACGGCACCCGCTGCCACTTAAACTGATACCGCATACCTCCACAGGAAAACACAGGCATCGACAGTTCCGTGCGTCCAAAACGACGATATTGCATCATGGGGCTAGCTCCTAGAATCAACCTCTCTCATGGAACGATGAAGCCAACGCGCAAGGATTTTAACTGGAATGGGTCTGGAAGCTATTGGCGCTGCCACCCATCTCTAGCCGTCGCCACCTCTATTTAAGGTAACAAGTGATGTCGACTTACCGGGGATTGTTTGTGGGGCTGGTGACCCTGGATCTGATCTATCTCGTCAAACAGCTCCCCGATGCCAACCAAAAAATCTTGGCATCGGACATCAGCGTATCCGCAGGGGGGCCGGCTACCAATGCTGCGGTTACCTACCGCTACTTGGGAAACCATGCCACGGTCTTGGGGGTGGTGGGTTGCCATCCGATGACGCAACTGATTCGGCAGGATTTACACCAGCAGCAGGTGGCAATCGCCGATCTGGAGTCGGCTCGTCTGGCCTCCCCCCCGATCTCTTCCATTCTGGTGACCCAAGGCACGGGGG